>JALYLO010000476.1 GCA_030774175.1 Actinomycetota bacterium | reverse complement strand
CGCGGAGACGCCGGTTGCCCTCGCCGCCCGAACGGCACCGATGACTTCAGAGACGCGGCGCTGTCTAACCTCCATAGGGATGAGTCGAAAGGAGCGAAAATGACCGGCCATGGAGATCGCGCAGCCGTTGATGAGGTACGTCTTGAAGAGGAACAGCGAATTGCTCACGAGGGTACCCTGGCGCGGATCGCTGGGGTGTGCGCACGCCACCCGTGGCGCGTCGTCGCAGGATGGCTCGGCATCTTCGTCGTCCTGATCGGGTTGAACGCAGCGTTCCACGGCAAGCTCATCAACGACTTCAAGATCCCGGGCTCGGACACACAGAAGGCGACCGACCTGATCACGGCCAAGTTCGGTGCGCAGAAGGGCGCCGCGCTGCGGGTCGTGGTCGCAGCTCCGAACGGCCAACGCGTCGATACTGCGGGACGATCCTCAGCGATCAGGCGGATGCTCGCGGCCGGCCGGGCGTCGCAACGCGATCTGGCCGAGAATCCGAAGGAGACCTCGGAGATCACGAGCCCGCTTTCCGACCACGACCAGCTGTCGGACGACGGCCGCGTCGCCTTCTTCGACGTGCAGTACGACCGCACCGGGTTCGAGTTGCCGCGGTCCGGCGTCGTGACGGTCGAGGATCAGCTGCGCTCGATCGGTCAGTCGGCTGGGCTCCAGGTCGAGTTCACGGGGGAGGCTGAGAATGCGCCCCCGACGCAGGGGATCAGCGACATCGTCGGGCTCCTCGCGGCCTTCGTGATCCTGATGGTCCTGTTCCGCGCCCTCGTGCCGACGGTGATCCCTCTGCTCTTCGCGATCGTGGCCGTGCTCGGTGCGTTCCTGATTCTGTTCCTGGCCGCGCGGCTGACGCACTTCAACACGATCACCGAGATCCTCGTGCCGATGATCGGCCTCGGCGTCGGGATCGACTACACGCTCTTCATCGTCACCCGCTTCCGACAGATGCTCCACGACGGCCTGTCGCCGCAGGACGCGGCGGCTGCCGCCGGTGCAACGGCGGGCCGGGCGGTGATCTTCGCCGGTGTGACGGTTGCCATCTCGATCACCGGGCTGGCGCTGATCGGCCTCGACTTCATCACGAAGCTCGGCATCGGCAGCGCGCTGGGCGTGCTGACCGCGGTGCTGCTCGCCAGCTCGCTGCTCCCCGCGGTGCTGTCGCTGCTCGGCAGGAAGATCGACCGGGGGCGTCTCGGCCTCCCCATCGTCGACGAGTCGCGTGAGGGACAGCGAGGCACCCCGATCGCGGCCTGGGGCCGCTTCGTTTCCCGCAACGCGAAGATCGTGCTTCCCGTCGTGCTCGTGGTGCTCGCGCTGCTCGCCTCGCCCGTGCTCTCCTCGCGCCTCGGACTCGCGGACGCCAGCACGGCGCCCAAGGACCAGACCACGCGCAAGGCGTACGACCTCCTGACCGCGGGCTTCGGTCCGGGCTTCACGGAGCCGATCCCGGTCGTCGTCGACCTGCAATCGGACCGCGCCGCCGTGGACAAGCTCGTGGCGGCGCTCAAGCGGGTGCCCACGATCGATCGCGTGGTCAAGCCCATCTACAACAAGAAGCCTCGAACCAAAGCGTCGGTCGCGATCATCAACACCTACGGCAAGTACGCGCCACAAGACACGAAGACCGACGATCTCGTCTCGACACTGCGGCACACCGTGATTCCGCAGACGCTCGCCGGCTCGAGTGCGCACGCGTACGTCTCCGGCACGAACGCCGCGTTCACCGACATCGGCCATCGGATCTTTTCGCATGCACCGTGGTTCCTGCTCTACATCATCGGCATCACTTTCCTCGTGCTGACGATGGCGTTCCGGTCCGCGGTGATCGCCGTCAAGGCCGCGCTGACGACGCTGCTCTCGGCCTTCGTCGGATTCGGCGTGCTCACATTCGTCGTGCAGCAGGGTCACGGCATGGGACTGATCGGGCTCGACCGCACCGGCCCGATCGAGAGCTTCGTCCCTCCGATCGCGTTCGCGATCCTGTTCGGGCTGTCGACCGACTACGAGGTATTCCTGATGAGCCGCATCAGGGAGGAGCACGTTCAAGGTGCAGACACCGTCGAGGCCGTCAAGAACGGCGTGGCGGGCGTCGGCCGCGTGATCGCCGCTGCCGCGCTGATCATGTCCTCGGTGTTCTTCTCATTCCTCCTCGCTCCGGACCGGGTGTCGAAGGAGTTCGGTTTGCTCCTCGGCGTTGCGATCCTCACCGACGCTCTGCTGATGCGGCTGACTCTCGTGCCGTCGCTGCTGACACTCCTGGGCGAACGATCCTGGGCGATCCCGCGTTGGCTCGGGCGTGCGCTCCCCGGCATCACGATCGAGCCGCCAGGAGAACGCCCAACCCCGCCGGCTAAGCGGAGACAAGCGGAACCTGCGCCCGCGGAGGGAGCTCTCTAACGGCAAACGACGCCGTAGCGACGCTGCGGAAGAAAGTCTCGCCACTCCGCCCGCGTCAAGTTCCGGTGGGCGACCCGGCATGCTTGCGCCCCCCACGCGACGGGGTCGACGTTCCAGATGACGCCGGTTCCGTCTCCGAACACCGCGATCACCCGTTTGCCGTCGTATTCGCTTGGCCGTCTCGCTCCCCTTTTCGTCATTCGAGGGCGAACAGCAGGAATTGCGTGAACTGGTTTGCTGCGAAGTTGTTGTCGCTGACGAGCACGACTGACCGCCGGCCGTCGGGCAGCGTCGGGCCGAGGGTCATGCCCTCGACGTTGTCGAGCGGGACCCCAAGCGTGCGCAGGTCGAGCAGGAGCGTCTTCTTCACGGGCAGGATGCTGCCGAGGCTGCCGGCGATGCTGTCGGCGCCGTTCACGTTGTCCGCACCTGGAAACGCGACCGAGTAGAGCTTGATCGTGTTGCCCGTGCTCGGCGCGCCCACCGAGAACGAACGCTCCATCGAGAGCATGAACTCGTCGTTGAACGGGAGCAACTCGACGAGCCCGCTGACGGCGAACTGAGTCGACGGCACCGGCGGCTCCGCGATCGGATCGGTGTAGTAGAGGTACTGCCGGTCGAGGCTCCCCGTCGCCAGGTTGTAGCGCAGGATGCGCGCCGCGCTCGCGCCGTTCAGCGTCGCCGCTGGGCCGTCCTGAGCAAGCGCGCCTTCCATCCCGACGAACAGGTGACGCCCGTTCGGCGCGACGGCGGCCGCCTCGAACGCGAGGTTCTGCCGCACGCCGTGCGTCGGGCTCGTCGGCTGGAACGCGTCCGGGACCGGCAGATCGCCGAGAAACGT
This sequence comes from Actinomycetota bacterium, assembly GCA_030774175.1. The sequence continues at coordinate 129 of JALYLO010000476.1, read as the reverse complement.
CCCGTCGAGCGAGTACCGCCGCACCCAGGGCGGGATCCCGCGTGCGGCGATGCCCTCCGAGGTCACGACGAGCTCGCCGCTCTTCGTCAGCGTCAGCCCTTCCGGATCGAGGCTGAGCGGCGCGTAGGG
>JALYLO010000475.1 GCA_030774175.1 Actinomycetota bacterium | reverse complement strand
GCCGCCGTGCAGCAGATCCCAGCAGATCACGCCCTGGCAGCGGCCGTCGTTCTCGATCAGCTTCCAGGCGAAGTACTCCTCGTAGACCGGGATGTCGCGGCGGACGAGCTGCTCGTAGAGCACCTGGATCAGCACGTGGCCGGTGATATCGGCGGCGAAGACGGTGCGCGGCGAGCCGGCGGCGCCGAACGGGCGCTGGGCGAGGCGGCCGTCGTCCTGGCGGGAGAAGAACGCGCCCCAGTTCTCGAGCTGGTAGATGTCGCCGGGGGCTTCGCGGGTGAAGAGCTCGATCGCGTCCTGGTCGCCCAGGTAGTCGGAGCCCTTGACGGTGTCGAACGCATGGACCTCCGGCGAGTCGTCGGCGGCGTTCCCGAGGGCCGCGTTGATGCCGCCCTCCGCCGCGCCCGAGTGGCTCCGGGTCGGGTGCAGCTTCGAGATCACTCCGACGTCGGCACCGGCATCGTGCGCTTCGATGGCAGCGCGCATCCCCGCGCAGCCGGCGCCGACGACCAAGACGTCGTGCGTGGCATCCACGTGGAGGGACGCTATCGGAACGGCTCGTTCAGGCGGACGCCAAGCAACAGGGTCGTGGCGGCTGTCTCAAGGGTTCGGGCCGGCGGCGCGGATCGAGTCGCCGACCTCACCGAAGCGCCGTGCGAAATTGTCGACGAACATGCCGGCGAGCTCGCGCGCCTTGCGGTCGTACTCTGCGGGATCCCGCCAGGTCGACCGGGGGTCGAGCAGCTTCGCGTCGACGTCCGGAACGCCGACCGGCACCTGAAAGCCGAACACGTCGTCTGTTCGCAGCTCGACGTCGTCGAGCTCGCCGGAGAGCGCGGCGCTCAGCATCGTGCGCGTTGCCTGGATCGGCATGCGCTCGCCCTCGCCGAACGGGCCGCCGGTCCAGCCGGTGTTCAGGAGCCAGACGCTCGCGCCGTGCGCCTCGAGCTTCTTGTCGAGCATGCGAGCGTAGACGAGCGGAGGCTGGGGCAGGAACGGCTGGCCGAAGCAGGTCGAGAACGTCGGCTGCGGCTCGGTCACGCCGATCTCCGTCCCGGCCAGCTTCGCGGTGAAGCCGGAGAGGAAGTAGTAGAGCGCCTGGTGATTGGAGAGCTTCGCGATCGGCGGCAGGATCCCGAAGGCGTCGGCCGTCAGGAAGATCACCGACGACGGATGACCGGCCCTCTTCGCGGGCAGCGCGTTCGCGATCTGCTCGAGCTTGTACGCGGCGCGCGTGTTCTCGGTCTTCGAGTCGTCGTCGAGGTCGACGATCCCGTTCTCGTCGATCGTGACGTTCTCGAGGATCGTCCCGAACGTGCGGGTGGTGCGATAGATCTCCGGCTCGGCGTCGGGCGAGAGGCGGATCACCTTGGCGTAGCACCCGCCCTCGATGTTGAAGACGCCGCGATCGCCCCAGCCGTGCTCGTCGTCGCCGATCAGCGAGCGCTCGGGGTCGGCGGAGAGAGTCGTCTTGCCCGTGCCGGACAGCCCGAAGAACACGGCGACCCGGCCGTCGTCGCCGACGTTCGCAGAGCAGTGCATGGGGAAGATTCCTTCGAGCGGAAGCCGGTCGTTCATCACGGTGAAGATCGACTTCTTGATCTCGCCGGCGTAGTGAGTGCCGCCGACGAGCAGCTCGGTGCGGCCCGGGTGCAGCACCACGAACGTGCCGGTGCGTGTGCCGTCCTCGACCGGGCTCGCCTCCAGATCGGGTGTGTGCAGGACGAGGGCCTCAGGCTCGAAGCCCGCCTCCTCGTCGGGCGTCAGCTCGATGAACATCGTCTTCGCGAAGAGCGCGTGGTACGGGTGCGCGGTGATCACGCGCACACCGATCCGGTGCGCCGGGTCGGCGCCTGCGTACGCGTCGACGACGTAAAGGGCGTCGGCCGAGCCCAGCTGGGAGGTGACCTTCTCGCGCAGCCCGTCGAAGTGCTCGGGCGAGAGCGGCTGGTTGACGTCGCCCCACCAGATCCGGTCCTGCGAGGCCGGCTCCCGCACCAGGAACTTGTCCTTCGGGGAGCGGCCGGTGAACGTACCGGTGTCGACCACCAGCGGCCCGCCCTCGGCCAGGCGACCCTCACCGCGCGCGAGCGCGTGCGTATAGAGCAGGGACGTCGTCGGGTTTCGGTAGACGGAGCCGTTGGCGTCGATCCCGTGCTCGGAAAGATCCACGCGCCCGGGCAGCTCAGTCGTGGTCATCCGAAGCGCCTCCTTCAACGTGTCGGCCAGATCGGCAAAAAGCAAGTGGTTCGCGGCGCCGCCGGAGGCGCACTGAATGGCTGCATCGTACGGATCCAGCGTTTCAGCGGCGAACGGAACCATCCTCTCCCGGTGCCCAGGGCGGACGAGCCGCAACCAGCCGGCTCCCTTGGTCACCCGTCCCTAGATCTGCCAGTCGCCGCCGCGGAGCACCGGGACCCGGTCGCCGGCGGACGTGACGCCGTCGACCTCCAGTTCCGGGGAGCCGATCATGAAGTCGACGTGGGTGCCGCTCGTGTTGACGCGGTCGACGTCCTCCGCCTCGACGAGGAAGGGGAAGCCGTTGCCAAGCGCGATGTGGCTCGCGGCGTTCTCGTCCAGCAGCGTGTCGTAGAAGACCGTGCCGAGCGGACCGATACGGCCCTGCGAGTCGACGAGCGCCAGCTCACCGAGCTTCAGCGCACCGTCGTCGAGGGTTTGCTGGGTCCGCAGCGCCTGCGCGTTCTCGTCGGCGTCGATCTCGACCGCCTTCCCGCCCGCGAAGCGGACCCGCAGCCTGCGGATAATCGTCCCGTCACGCAGCACGAGCGGCTTCGTCGCGGTGACCTGGCCCTGCGTGCGCTCGGGGTCGGGCGTCGTGAACACCTCTTCCGTCGGCAGGTTCGGAAAGTGCCGCAGCCCGTCCGTCGTCTTGAAGTCAGCCGCCCACCACGTGTGCGTCGGCAGCAACCCCACCGTCAGTTGGGTGCCGGGCCCGCGCAGCTCGATCGCGTCGAACTTGTGTCCGGCCAGGCGGCGCGCGGAATCGTTGAGAACCTCCATCCGCTCCTCCCACGCCTGCCCCGCGTCCGGCTCGTCCAGCCGCAGCACATGCTCGAGCTCGCCCCACAACGTCTCGTAGGCGTCCGCTTCCGAGAGCTCCGGATGGACCAGCTTCGCCCAGGCCGGATGCGGGCACGGGACGATGCACCAGTTGGTCGTGCGCTCGCCGACGATCTTCGGAATCTCCTTCAGGTACGGCAGCCGGTCACGGCCGACGAGCGCCTTGTCCAGATCGTTGAGCAGGTTCGGAGTCGTCATCCCGGCGAGCGTGACGCGCGCCCCACGCGCCCCCGCGTGCGCGGTCACCCGCTCCCCGTACCAGGATGGGACGAAGTCGAGCGTCTCCGGATCGGCGTGCTCGATGCGTGCCCGCTTGACGAACGGGTCGAAATAGCTGACGTCGACGAACTTCGCACCGCGGTCGTACGCCTCGGCCGCGATCGCGCGCGCCAGGTCTTCCTGCCCGAGCTCTGCGGAAACGATCACGATCTGCCCCGGTTGCACGTTGGCGCCTTGCACCGAGAGCTCTGCGAGGCGCAAGAGGCGCGTGTCCATGGGCAGGCGATCGTACCCACCGCGCCGAACTCGATGGGTCGTGACCTTCGAAGCAGCAACCGAGCGCTTCCTGGCGTTCGCCGGGATCTCCGACGGGACGCGGCGCGCGTACGGGTCCGACCTGCGCGAGTTCGGGCGCTGGTTCGGGCCCGACAGCCCGGTCGAAGACATCGACGTGCGCGTCCTCGCCGACTGGGTCTCGGAGCTCGGGCGGGCACGCGTGCACGGCAAGCTCGCCCCGGCCACGATCGGGCGCAAGCTCGCCTCGGTCCGGTCGCTGCTTCGCTTCACGCGCGGCCCGGGGTACGTGCCCGATGCATCGCTCGCGCCGCGGCGGCCGCGGCGGCTGCCGAATGCGCCGAAGCAGGGCGAGGTCGAGGACATCGTCGCCGGGCTCGCCGGCGACTCGGCGCTCGCCCTGCGCAACCAGGCCCTCGTCGAACTCGTCTACTCGGCCGGCCTGCGCAGCGCCGAGGCGGTCGGCCTCGACCTGGGCGACGTCGACTTCGAGCAGGAGCATGTCCACGTGCGACGCGGCAAGGGCGCGAAGGACCGGATCGTGCCGCTCGGCGAGGAGGCCGCCTACCTCGTCGCGCGCTACCGGCGCGAGGCCCGCCCACAGCTGGCGCGCGGCGCCGAGAACGCCCTCTTCCTCTCCGTGCGCGGACGCCGGCTCGACACGTCGACGCTGCGCCGGCTCGTCCCCCACCCGCACCGGCTGCGCCATGCGTTCGCGACGCACCTGTTGGAGGGCGGCGCCGACCTGCGCACGATCCAGGAGCTGCTCGGCCACGCCTCGCTCTCGACCACCCAGATGTACAGCCACGTCGACGCCAAGCGACTGAGGAAGGTCTATGACCACGCCCACCCGCGATCGTGACGTCGAAGGGTTCCTGGCGCTGCTGGCCGCCCGCCGATCGCCGCGGACGGTCGACGCGTACCGGCGCGACCTCGCCGCCCTCGCCGCGCACTTGGGCAAGCCGATCAGCGAAGCGACGCTCGAAGAGCTCGAGCTGTACACGGCCCGGCTGCGCAGGGATGGGCTTGCGAGGACGACGATCGCCCGCCGCACGGCGGCGGCGCGCAGCTTCTACCGCCACCAGCAGCTGCTCGGGGCGCGCGAGGACAACCCCGCCGCGGGTGTCTCGCTGCCGCGGCGCGAGCGGCCGCTGCCGCAAACGCTCTCTCCCGGAGAGGCGGAGCGCCTGATCGATGCAGCGCTCGGCACTCAGCCGCGCGCCCTGCGCGACCACGCGCTCGTCGAGCTGCTCTACGGCGCGGGCCTGCGCGTCTCGGAGGCGATGGGGCTCGAGCAGGCCGGCGTCGACCTGGACGACCGCCTCGTTCGAGTGATTGGCAAGGGCGGCAAGGAGCGGGTCGTACCGGTCGGCCGCCACGCCGCCGAGGCGCTGCGCCGCTACCTCTCCCACGGACGTCCATACCTGGACGCACGGCACCGGCCGGAACTCTTTCTGAACGCCCGAGGCGGCCCACTCACACGCGCCGGTGCGTTCCTGATCCTGCGCAAGCTCGCAGAGAAGGCAGGCCTCGACCCTCGGCGCGTCCACCCCCACCTCCTGCGCCACTCCTTCGCAACTCACCTCCTGGAGGGCGGCGCCGACCTCCGCTCGGTTCAAGAAATGCTCGGCCATGCCGATCTCTCGACTACCGAGCTGTACACCCACATAACCGATCGGCGACGTCGGGAGTTGTATTACGGAGCGCATCCGCACGCTCGCCGATCCATGGAGGAAAACGTTGCCGATCGATCCGCACGTCGAACTGCTGATGGCCCTGGCGTCGGGCGCCGCGTGGCTGATGATGAAGGCCGGGATCTCGAAGAACGTCCTCGAGCTGAAGCGCAAGCGCGTGCTCTGCCCGTCCTGCGGCCGTCACGACGGCTGTAGCTGTCGCTAGCTACCTTCCCCCGGCGAAACGTCGTCGGCAGGCTGTAACCGCTGTTTTTTCGTGGCGCCCTTGCGCGTCAGGAGCTGCGCGACCTTCGTCGCCGCATCGCGCAGCTCGCGCGGCTGCTCGTCGTCGGCGCCGAGCGACGTGAGGATCTGGATCGTGTCGGGGCGCGACGAGCCGTTCCGCAGCGCGACGACTCCGAGCCGCCGCACCGCCTCGTTGCCATCGTTCGTGACGAGCTCGTGCAGCAGCGACCGCACGTCGTTCACGACCTTCGGATGGTCGCGTGAGAGCAGCTCGAGCGAGAGCAGCGCCGAGCCGCGCACTGCCGGGCTCTCGTCGTCGAGGCCCCGGCGCAGCAGCTCGATCTTCGTGCGAAACCGGAACTGGCCGATCGCGCGGTAGGCGACCGCCCGCTCGCGAAACGCGGGCGACCGGGCCGAACCCTCCAGCTCGTCTCCCCATTGCGCGCGCAGCTGTGAAAGGGGACGTTCGTCGCCCTGCGTCGCGAGCGCGTCGGCGTGGGCCGCCGCGTCCGCGAGCTCGCTCAAAGTTCGTCGATGGTCCGCGGAGGTGGCCCGACGTAGCGGGCCCCGGGCCTGATCAGCCGGCCCGTGCGCTTCTGCTCGAGAATGTGCGCCGACCAGCCGGCAACGCGGGCGCACGCGAACATCGCGGGGGCGAGCGGCGGCGGGATCTCGGCGATGTCGAGCACGACGGCCGCCCAGTACTCGACGTTCGTCTCCAGCACGCGGTCCGGTGACTTCTCGCGCAGCGCTGCAAGGGCCGCCTGCTCGAGCGCAAGCGCCACCTCCACGCGCGGCGAGCCGAGCTCCTCCGCGGTGCGGCGCAGCACCCGTGCGCGCGGGTCCTCGGCGCGGTAGACGCGATGTCCGAAGCCCATGATTCGGCCACCCTTTGCCAGGACGTCGGCGACGTACCGCTCCGCGTCTCCCGTCTCGGCGACCCCGTCGAGCATCGGCAGCACGTGCGCGGGGGCGCCGCCGTGCAGCCGGCCGGACAGCGTCCCCACTGCGGAGGACAACGCCGCGGCGCAATCGGCGCCCGTCGAAGCCGCGATGCGTGCCGTGAACGTCGATGCGTTGAGCCCGTGCTCGGCCGCGGAGACCCAGTAGGTGTCGAGCGCCTGGACCGCCCGCGGGTCGGCTTCGCCCCGCCAGCGGATCAGGAACTGCGCCGCCGCGTTCTCCCCCGTTTCCACCTCGGCGTCCGGAACCGCGGGCTGCTTGCCCCGGGCGGCCTGGGCGACGATCGAAAGCGTGGCGGCTGAGAGCCGGGCGAGATCGTCGCGCGCCTGGCCGTCTTCGATGTCCACGAGCTGCTGGAGGCCCCATTTCGGGCCCAGCGTGGCGAGACCGGCCTGGAGGTCGGCCGGGACGGACCCGCTCGGATCCTGCAGCTCGATCTTCTCGGCGGCGGGCAGCGGCGAGTCGATGTCCTCGTCGACGAGCAGGCCCCAGACGTTCTCGAACGGATAGCGGCCGACGATCTCCTCGATGTCGATGCCGCGATAGCGGAGAGAGCCGCCGTCCTTGTCGGGCTCGGCGATCTCCGTTTCGAAGGCGATGACGCCCTCGAGGCCGGGGCGGAAGTCGCTCGTAGCGCTCACGGCGCGAACGGTACACAAGGCGAGGCGTGGCGAGGGAGCTTGTCCGCTGTGTGTACCCTCCGCCCCCGATGTCCCACCGCGTCACCCTCATCCCCGGCGACGGAACCGGGCCCGAGCTGACCGAGGCGACGCGGCGGGTTCTCGAGGCGAGCGGTGTCGGCTTCGAATGGGACGTGCGCCACGCCGGCGTCGATGTGATGGAGGAGGCGGGGACGCCCCTGCCGCAGGACACCCTCGACTCGGTCAAACACAACAAGGTGGCGCTCAAGGGCCCGATCACGACGCCGATCGGGACCGGCTTCCGCTCCGTCAACGTCGCGTTGCGGCACGAGCTCGGGCTCTACGCCTGCTTGCGGCCCTGCAAGACCTACGCGGGCGTGCGCTCGCGCTACGACAACATCGACCTCGTGCTCGTGCGCGAGAACACCGAGGATCTCTACGCAGGGATCGAGTACGAGGCCGGTACGCCCGAGGCCGAGCGCGTGATCGCTGCGCTGAACCAGCTCCAGACGAAGCAGATCGCCCCCGGCTCCGGCATCTCGGTGAAGCCGATGAGCCGCCCGGCCTCGGAGCGGATCATCCGCTTCGCCTTCGAGTACGCGCGCACGCACGGTCGCAAGCGCGTGTCGTGCGTGACCAAGGCCAACATCATGAAGTTCACCGACGGGCTCTTCCTCGACGTCTTCCGCGACGTCGCGCAGGATTACCCGGAGATCGAGCCGTGGGAGAACCTCGTGGACGCCGTCTGCATGGGGCTCGTTCAGCGCCCCGAGGAATTCGACGTGCTCGTGCTGCCCAACCTCTACGGCGACATCGTCAGCGACCTCACCGCAGGCCTCGTCGGCGGCCTGGGGGTCGCCCCCGGCGGCAACATCGGGCCCGACAGCGCCGTGTTCGAGGCGACGCACGGCTCGGCGCCGAAGTACAAGGGCCAGAACAAGGTCAACCCGACCGCGATGATCCTGTCGGGCAAGCTGATGCTCGACCACCTCGGCGAGCGCGACGCCGCGCAGCGTCTGGAGGACGCCGTTGCCGCGGTGATCGCAGAGGGCCGGTCGGTCACCTACGACATGAAGCCGTCGCGCGACGACCCGACGGCGGTCGGGACGAGCGAGTACGCCGACGCGATCATCGAGAGACTGAACGGAGGCTGAGGGCTGTGAGCGAGAGGCGGAAGGTCACCGTTGTCGGTGCCGGGAACGTCGGCGCGACGTGCGCCCAGGTGCTGGCGCAGCGCGACTACACGGACATCGTGCTGGTCGACATCAAGGAGGGCCTGCCGCAGGGCAAGGCGCTCGACATCAACCAGATGGGGGCCGTGCTCGGCTACGAGCCGAGTGTCACCGGGTCGAACGACTACGACCCGACCGCCGGCTCGGAGGTCGTCGTGATCACGGCCGGCCTCCCGCGCTCGCCCGGTATGAGCCGCGACGATCTTGTGACCACGAACGAGAACATCGTCACGGACGTCACCGAGAAAGTGGTCGCCCGTAGCCCCGAGGCGATCCTGATCGTCGTCTCCAACCCGCTGGACGCGATGTGCCACGTTGCGAAGAACGTCTCCGGCTTCCCGAAGGAGCGCGTCTTCGGCCAGGCCGGGATCCTCGACACGGCCCGCCTCCAGACCTTCATCGCCTGGGAGACCGGAGCATCGATCAAGGACGTCACCGCCGTCGTGCTCGGCGGCCACGGCGACCAGATGGTCTCCGTCATCTCCGCGACCACGGTGGGTGGCGTACCGTTGCGCTCACTCGTATCGGCTGAGCAGATCGACGCGATGGTCGAGCGCACCGCCAAGGGCGGCGGCGAGCTCGTACAGCTGATGGGGACCTCCGCCTGGTACGCACCGGGAGCGGCAGCCGCGCAGATGACGGACGCGGTCCTGCTCGATCAGAAGCGCGTTCTGCCCTGCACCGCCTACCTGGAGGGCGAGTACGGCATCGACGGCCTCTACGTTGGAGTCCCCGTGAAGCTCGGCTCCAGGGGGATCGAGCAGATCCTCGAGGTCGACCTGGACGAGGCGGAGCGGGCGGCGCTCGCGAGCTCGGCCGACGCCGTACGCGACGTCGTCGGCGTTCTCACGTCCTAGCTTAAGCTGCCGCCCGTGGAGCTCGGTCTGAGCGGCAGGACCGCGATCGTCTGCGGAGCATCGTCCGGCCTCGGGCTGGCCTCGGCGGAGGCCCTCTCCGAGGAAGGCGCGAACGTGACGATGTTCGCCCGGCGCCGCGAGGAGCTCGAGCGCGAGGCAAACCGGATCGGCGCGCTCGCGGTACGCGGTGACGTGACGAATGCCACCGACCTGGAACGAGTGGTGGCGAAGACCGTCCAGGCCTTCGGCGGCGTCGACGTCCTGGTCTGGAATTCGGGCGGGCCGAAGCCGGGCCGGGCGGCCGACCTGACCGACGACGACCTCGAGGGCGCATTCGAGCTCCTGCTGCTGCCCGCCGTCCGGCTTGTTCGCCTCTGCCTCCCCCACCTCGAGTCGAGCCCGGCCGGCCGCATCGTCTGCATCACGTCGGGCGCCGTGAAGGAGCCGGCCGGCCACCTCGCGCTCTCGAACGCGATCCGCCCCGGCCTGACCGGCTGGGCGAAGACGCTCTCACGCGAGCTCGGCCCGCGCCGCATCACCGTCAACTGCGTGGCGCCGGGCCGCATCCAGACCCCGCGCATGACCGAGCTCTACGGCGAGGGCGGGCCGGCGCCCGAGGAGCTCGCGCAGATCCCGCTGGGACGGCTCGGGACGCCGCGCGAGTTCGGCGACGTGGTCACGTTCCTCGCCTCCGACCGCGCGGCCTACGTGACCGGCACCACGATCCTCGTGGACGGCGGGGCCTCGCGCTCGCTCCTGTGAGGCGCCATCTCTCCGCCGGCCGGCTCCTCGCGCTGGGGCTCGCGCTGCTCGCAGCGGTCCTGGCGCTCATCATCGTCCCGTCGGACGAGTACATCTTCCTGCCCGACCGCGCACATCCGGTTGCGCCCCTCGTGACCGTGCCCGGCGGGCACGACCCGACCCACGGAGGCGTCTACTTCGTCGACGTCGTCGTCCGGAAGGCCACGCTCCTGGAGCGCTTGTTCGGCGGGCTGCACGACGGCGCCGACCTTTATCCCGCGAGCGCGGTCAACGCTCCCGGCGTGGGTGACGCCCAACGTCGGCGGCTCGACCTGCTGGACATGCGCCGTTCGCAGCAGATCGCGGCCGCAGTCGCACTGAAGGCTGCCGGCGAGAAGGTCACGCTGCGCGCGACGGGCGCCCGCGTCGACCTGGTCGAGCCCGGCAAGCCTGCGGTCGGGAAGCTGGAGCCCGACGACGTCGTGACCGCGGTCGACGGTGCGCGCGTGCACTCGCCCAAGGACGTGTTCGTGGCGATGCAGAAACACCACGTGGGCGACGTCGTCCACTTCACGGTGCGCCGCGGGAAGACAACGCTCGTCGTGTCGATCCGCGCCGTCGCCGCCGACAGGGGGCCGCGGCGCCCCGTCGTCGGAGTCTTCCTCGTGACGGAGCTCGACATTCACCTGCCGGTCGACGTGCGGATCAACGCGGGCAATGTCGGCGGCCCCTCCGCCGGGCTCGCCTTCGCACTCGAGGTCTACGAGGAGGATGGGCACAACCTCCTGCGCGGGCAGCGCGTGGCGGCGACCGGCGAGATCTTCGCCGACGGCTCGGTTGGTCCAATCGGCGGGATCAAGCAGAAAACGATCGGCGCGCGTGAGGCGGGTGTGGACGCCTTCCTCGTGCCCGCTGGGGACAACGCGCGCGAGGCGCGCAGGCACGCGGGCGGGCTCCGCATCATCCCTGTGGAGAGCTTTCCACAGGCGTTGCGCGCGCTGGCGACACTCCGGCCCGTGCGTCGGAATCGCTGAGATTTGTGCAACTTTGAACTTGCCGGAAAGTGCACGTTTTTCGTTTAGGCAAGCCCTTTCTCAGCACGGCCAGTGGTCGTAGCATGCCCCTCCGTCACCCCCGCCGAACCGCCTTGAAAAGGACACCATGACCCGACAGAACGCTCCCACCTGCGACGACTGCTACTTCCGCCGCAACGGTCTTTGCGCGATGGCGCCCGAGCGTCCCTGTCCCACCTTCAGGGCGGCTGCCCGCACCCTCCAGCCGCCCCGCCAGCCCCGGCTGGTTCCGCTCGTGGCGGCCGCGGTCGCGTAGAGTCGCGGCGCGCATGGGCGAGCCTGTCGACGATCGAGCGAGTAAGACACCGGGGCTGACCGAGCGGCTCAAGGAGGGACGCCAGACGTTTCAGCCGGGGCTCTGGTTGCGTCTCGTCGGCATCGGCGTCGTCGCCCTCTACCTGCTGCTGTTCGTCGTCCTGAACACCCGCGCCGTACCCGTGAAGTTCGTCGTCGCCTCGACGCGGGTCTCGCTGATCTGGGTGATCCTGCTCTCGCTCTCGGCCGGGGTCGTGCTCGGCGTGCTGCTCTCGCAACTGCACCGGCACCGCATGGGCCGGCGCTCGAGCCTCTAGAGGCTCGAGACCGGCAACGCGGCTGCGAGGCGTGCGACGCCCTCGGCGATCTCGTCCGGTGAGACGAAGCTGTAGGCGAGCCGCAGGGACGTCGGATCGCCGCCGAAATCCGTGCCTTTCACGAAGGTGACGCCCGCCGCCTCGGCGCGCGGGAGCAGCTCGCCGGCGTCGACGCCGTCAAGCTCGGCCCAGAGGAAGTAGCCGCCGTCGGGGCGCGTGATCTGCAGGCCGGGCAGTTCCCGGTCGAGCGCCGCGAGCATCGCGTCCCGGCGCATCCCGATCAGGCTGCGGACCCGCTCGAGGTTCGACTCGAAGAGACCGCGGCTGACGAACTCGTGCACGGTCGCTTGACCGAGCAGCACCGGCGTGATGTAGGTGGCGGTGGCCGTGGCCTCGATCTCGCGCGCGAGCTCCGGCGGGAAGACGAACCAGCCGACCCTCAGGCCGGGCGCGATCGTCTTCGAGAAGGACGAGCTGTACGTGGTCTCGCCGCCCGAGAGCTCGAGCAGCGAGGGCAGCTCCTCTCCCTCGAAGCGGACGAGCCCGTATGGATCGTCCTCGAGAACGAGCAGGTCATGGTCGCGCGCGAGCTCGACGATGCGGCGGCGCCGATCCGCGCCGAGTGTGCGCCCGCTCGGGTTCTGGAAGGTCGGGATCAGGTAGAGGAAGGCGGGTGGCAGCCCCGCGCGCAACTCGCGCTCGAGCGCGTCGGGATCAAGGCCCTGCTCGTCGCAGTCGAGGCCGACGACGTCGGCCCCGAGCTCCCTGAGGATCTTCAGGGGGCGGTCGTAGGTCGGCCGCTCCACCAGTACCCGCTTGCCCGGCGCGAGCCGCTGCGCCAGGAACACGAAGCCCTGGAGCGAGCCGTTCGTGAGGAAGACGCGCGCGGGGTCGACATCGTGTCTGGCGGCGATCCACTCGCGGAGCGGCAGATAGCCCGGCGAGGGCCCGTACGAGAGGATCGTGCGCCCGTCGCGCTCGAGCGCCGCCCGCGCGCAGTCGGCGAGCTCCTCGACCGGCAGGCACTCGGGGGCGGGGACACCGCGCGCGAAGGAAATGGTTCCCATCCGCGGCCAGCTTAGATGCTGCGTCTAGCCGGAGGGCAGCTCGACGACGAACCGAGAGCCCGTCGGCTGGCCACGCTCGTACCGGAGGTCGCCGCGGTGGGCCCGTGCGTACCCGTGCGCGATCGCGAGGCCGAGGCCGGTGCCGGCCACCAGGTCGCGCGAGACGCCGGCGCGGGTAAAGCGCTCGAACAGCGTCTCCTCCAGCTCATGCGCCACACCTGGCCCGGCGTCCTCGACGAGAACGTAGACATGCCCGTCGTAGGAATGGGCCGATACGCGCACGGGCGGCCGCCCGTAGCGAAACGCGTTTGTGACGAGGTTCACGACGATGTGGTCGAGGATCGCCGGGTCGACGACGGCGTCGAAATCGTCGATGACCTCCACGGCGACCTCGGAGCGGCGCGCACCTGCCGCGAGCGCCACGACCTCCTCGAGCCGCTCGCGCAGGTCGACCTTCTGTGGCCGGAACTCGACGGCGTCCGCGTCGAGACGCGAGAGATCGAGGAGCTGCTCGACGAGGGCGGCCATGCGCGTCGTCTGCTGCTCGAGCGCGGCGCGGAGCTCGTCCTGCTGCACCACGTCGAGCCGGTCGCCGAGATGGTTGAGCGTCTGCACGAAGCCGTGAATCGTCGTGACCGGCGTGCGGAGCTCGTGCGCCGCGAGCGCGACGAAATTCGTCATCAGCTCGTTCGCGCGCTCGAGCGCGAGCCGGCTCTCGTGCTCCTGCTCGAAGAGGCGGACGCGATCGAGGGCGATCCCGGTCAATGCGGCGATGGTGCGAAGGACAGCGAGCTCGTCCTCACCGAAGAACGGCGCGTACGCGGATGTCCAGACGAGCAGCGAGGCCCCGGGTTGCTTGACCTGCACGACCTCGGTTCCGGCGGGCGCCTTGGGCAGCGCGCCGGCGGAGATCTCCGCGAGAACGGCCGCGTCGAGGCCTTCCGACGTGATGACGCGGCCCTCGCCGTCGAGGACGGCGCCGGCCCGCGCTCCGACGATCGCCGTCATCGGGCCGAACACCCGGGCCGCGACCTCCTCCGGGGTCGTGGCGACCGTCATCAGGCCGCGGATCGCCTCCTGGAGCTTCGACTGCTCGGCGCTGCGCCACGCGGTCCGGAGAAGGCTCGGTGGTGCGAGCCCGGCCAGGTATGCCGCGGCGCTCGCCACCGCGAGCGCCGCAGCGACGACCTCGCCGCTCGATTCGCCCGCCTGGAATACGGTCCCCACGATCGCAACCGTGATCGCCGCCGACGCGAACGACAGCAAGCGCATCCGGCTCGCGGCGACGCCGGGCTGATCGACGCCCGCGCGCCAGAGCCGCACGGACACGACGACCGAGAGCAACGTCCAGTGGATCAGGAACGCGAGCACGTAGGCGAGGAACCACCCGGGCCAGTGCTCGCCGACGGCCGGGAAGCGCGGCAGGACGAAGGTCCACACCGAGAGCACGACCGTCAGCGCGCCCACGAGGCGCTGAAGCCGTCGCGACGGCGGCACGAAGACGGTGGCGAAGCGATAGAGGAGAAAGGGGAAGAGAACGAGCAGTTCGACGGCCAGCCGCTGCGCGCCGCGCTCGAGCAGGCCGTGCGGATGCGTCGGAATGAGGCGTCCGATCGAGACGACCAAACCGAGCGAGAGAAAAGCGAGGACGAGCCAGCCGGCGGCTGCATCGCGGCGGCGGCTCCATTGCCGCACCGAGACCAGAGCGAGGGCGACGAACGCGACGCTGTTGAGAATCCCGAACGCGACGATCAGCGCGTGCACCCAGTTGCCCCCTTTGATCGCCAGATCGTACGCTCAAGCGCGCTAGGCGTGCCGGCGTGTGGCCTGAGAGGCCGGCAGGAGGTGTCGGCTATTCACGCCAAGTCTCTGGGGCCGCTCTTAGGGATTCAGGCGACAATGCCGTCATGGCCACCCGCGTTCTCGTTGTCGACGACGACCCCGCCGTCCGCGCGGCGGTGGCCCGCGCGCTGCGCGTCGATTACGAGGTCGACGAGGCAGTGGACGGCGCCGACGCGCTGGCGAAGCATGCTGCGTCCCCTGCCGATGCGATCGTGCTCGACCTGCTGATGCCGCAGCTCGGCGGCCTCGACGTCTGCCGCGCGTTGCGCCGGCGCGAGGACCCGGTGCCCGTGCTGGTCCTGACGGCGCGGGATGCCGTGGACGACCGCGTCGAAGGGCTCGACGCCGGAGCCGACGATTACCTCGTAAAGCCGTTCGCGGTCGAGGAACTCAGAGCGCGCGTCCGTGCGCTGCTCCGCCGCACGGGCGGCGGCGACAGCGCGCTTCGGTTCTCCGACGTGACGCTCGATCCCGCAACCCGCGAGGCCGCCCGGGGCGAGCGGCGCCTGCGGCTGACGCGCACCGAGTTCAATCTGCTCGAGCTGTTTCTCCGGAACCCGCGCCAGGTGCTGACGCGCTCCCAGATCTACGAGCGCGTGTGGGGCTACGACTTCGGCGCCACGTCAAACGCCCTCTGGGTCTACATCGGCTACCTCCGCCGCAAGCTCGAGGAAGCAGGCGAGCCGCGCCTCCTGCAAACCGTGCGCGGTGTCGGTTACGCCTTCCGCGAGGAGCCGTGAGCTTCCGGCAGCGGTTGATGCTGCTCACCGCGGTCGCGATCGCGGTGACCGTGACCGGCACGTCGATCGCAGTCTGGATCGTCGCGAAGCACGAGTTGTATGCGCAACTCGACCAGACCCTCGTCGTGCAGGCCTCCGGACAGCGGGGCCCGTTCGGCGACGGCAACAACTTCACCGCCACGATCCACGCGGACGGCGACCGGACGGGCCAGCCCGCCATCCCCGTCACGTCGCGCGTCTTGGCGGTGGCGAACGGGACCGCCTCCGGTTACTACGTCAATACGACGATCCAGAAGATCCGCTGGCGTGAGCTTGTTGCGCCACTCCCGGGACCCGGAGGCGGCGCCGTCCTCTCGATCTATCCGCTCGCGCCGACCCAGCACGCACTGAGCAGAATTCGCTTCTGGATCCTCCTCGTAGGTGGCATCGGCATCGCTCTGGCCGCAGCCCTTGCGGCCGTTGTCGCGACGGCGGCACTCCGCCCCGTGCGTCGCCTCACTACCGCTGCCGAGAATGTCGCGGCAACCGGCGATCTGGCGGAGCGCGTCGATGTCACGGGCGGCGACGAGCTCGGCCGGCTCGCCGCTCGCTTCAACGCCATGCTGGTCGCGCTCGAGGGGTCGGTCGGCGCACAGCGCCGCCTCGTCGCCGACGCGTCACACGAGCTGCGCACGCCGCTCACGGCGGTGCGCACGAACATCGACCTGCTGCGCGAGGGAAAGCTCCCGCCCGACGAGGCGCAGCGTGCGCTCGCCGAGGCCTCCGTCGAGCTCGCGGCGCTCACGAGCCTCGTCTCGGATCTCGTCGAGCTCGCGCGGGGCGAAGAGCGCAAGCTTCGCTTCGAGACCGTCCAGCTCGATGATCTCGTCGCGGGCGCGGTCGAGCGAGCCCAGACGCGCGCGCCGCAGGTGCGCTTCCAGACCGCGCTCGAGCATTCGACGGTTCAGGCCGATCCCGTGCTGCTGGACCGCGCCGTCTCGAACCTACTCGACAACGCCGTCAAGTACGGCCCCGACGGCAGCACAGTCCGCGTCGCCGTCTCAGGCGGCGAGGTGACGGTCGCCGACGAAGGCCCGGGGATCGCCGGCGACGACCTCCCGCACGTCTTCGACCGGTTCTACCGGTCGGCATCGGCGCGCTCGCTTCCCGGCGCCGGGCTCGGGCTCGCGATCGTGCGCGAGGCCGCCGAGGCGCACGGGGGACGGGCGTCGGCCGAGAGCTTCCCGACCGGCGCCCGCTTCCGCCTGACGCTCCCTACCTATTTGCCGCGGAAAAACTCTTGAGAGTGTGAAACGGCCGCGTCTGAGGTTGGACGCGGCCGTTTCGGGAGGAGCTGGGTTTGGTTCGCTCTGGTCAGGAGCGGCTTCAGTGTTTCACTTGGTCCGGATGGCGAGCGTGTCGGCGTTGTAGGCGAGGATCGCCCAGCCGGTCCAGATCTGCTGGCCCTCGTGGCCTTTGAGCCGGCTGCGATCGAGGCCGTAGCGGCGTTTGAGGTGGCTGATGCGGCCCT
>JALYLO010000474.1 GCA_030774175.1 Actinomycetota bacterium | reverse complement strand
TCAAGAGGACGGCCGGATTCGTGAACCGGTCCTGGATGATCGGGTCGCTCGGCCGCTGGAAGAACCCCGTCGCCTGCCGGGTTCGCGACACGGTTCAGCGCATCGTCTTCCCGACGGTCGCGTTGCGTGAGCAGAAAAAGGCGATGGGGTACGAGTTCTAGGCGGTCGCTCTCGGCCCGCCTGAGCGCCGCATCATCACGACGCCGGTCCCAATGGTCCAGATAATCCAAGAGATCAAGCCGACGTGCTCGACGATCTGCTTGACGAGCGGCCCGCCGGGATAGGCGCTCATCAGCACCAGCGGCGACGCAATAGCTCCCATCCAGCCGAGCCAGCGCGGAAAGACGCCGGTCTGGAAGATCAAGACTGCTCCCGCTACAAGGAAGACGCTCAGCGGCAGCCAGGCCATGTAGAAGATCGCGCCGAGGTCGAAGAGCGTTCGTGCGAGGTTCGGGTCGAGCCCCTGGTGCGCCCGATGGGCGGCCGCTCCCCAGAACGCGTTCGCTGCGACGGAGATCGTCGCCATCGAGATTCCGGCGCCAAAGACCACCGCGGAAAGCCACGCCGGTTCGCCTTCGGCAAGTCGGAGCGTCCGCCAGAGCAGCCCGAGGTACGGGAAGAAGAAGAGGACCGCGAGCGTGATCAGTGCGAACGCGATCAGGATCTTCCCCTGGTTCTCGGCGAAGAACTTGAGGAACTGGCTCTCCTTGGCGCTCGGGCGCGGGGTCTTCGACGCCGGAAGGATGACCGCCGCCACGCTCAGAACTGCGAACGGAATCGCAGCCGCAGCGGCGAGCCATTCGAGGTTCCACCCGCCGGTCCGCCGCGAGGTGACCGGCGCCGCAGCTGCTACGTCCGGCGCTGCCGGGGGCGTCATCCCAGCGACGTAAGTCTCAGCCGGATGTGGAGGCACCGGCTCCGGACGCAGCCAGTCGTCCTCGGGCGCCGGTCGCCGCTCCCTGGGCTGCACACGCTCCAGAGGCGGAAGCGGTTCGGCCGGCGCAAGCGGTTCGGCCGGCGTGGGAGGCTTCGGCATGCCGCCGACCGCGTCCGGCTCGCCCACGACCGTTTTCTGCACGAACGTCTCGTCCTCGAGCTTCTTCGGGAACGGATCGGCGAGCACCTCGATGACCGTCGTGCCGATCCTGACCGTGTCGCCGGGGTTGAGCCGCGTCGCTCCCGGGATGCGGGTCCCGTTGACCCAGGTGCCGTTCAGCGAGTCGAGGTCCTCGATCTCCAGGGCGCCGTCGACGGGCTTGATCCGTGCGTGCTGGCGCGAGAGCTCGATGTCGTCGATTGTCAGATCGGCGTTCTCGCGGCCAAGGACGAGGTCGGACTCGACCTGCAGCTCCTGGCCGTTTGCTGGGCCTTCCTTGATCAGGATCGAGGCCACGCCTGGATCCTCCTCCTCGTGCGACTGTCCCGGGTACGGCCGGGGTCGAGCAACTCTAGTACCGCGTGCCGCATCCTTCAAAGGGCGGCGGTCGGTAGACGTGACGGCTCGGATGGAGGATGATCGAACGCGGCCCCCGGGAGGCGGGGAGAGGTGGAGGCGCTCTAGCCACGATGATCCGGGTTGCGCTGAAGGGGTTGATCGGGAGGAAGTTCCGCGCGGCGATGACCGGGCTCGCAATCGTGCTCGGGGTTGCGATGATCAGCGGCACCTTCGTCCTCACCGACACGATCTCGAAGGCGTTCGACCAGCTCTTTGTCGAGTCGACCAAGGGGACGAGCATCGTCGTCTCCGGGAAGAAGGTGGTCTCGACGTCCTCCAGCGGCAACGCGACCGTCCCCCAGACGTTGCTGAGCAAGCTGAAGAAGGTGCGGGGCGTCGCCGCCGCCGCGGGCGGCATCAAGGACAGCGCGAAGATCATCGGCAAGAACGGCAAGGTCATCTCGACCCTCGGGCCGACCTTCGCCTACGGAATCGACTTTGCGCAGCAGCAGTTCAACCCGCTGGTACTCGTGCGAGGGAGCTGGCCGAGCGGAGCCGAAGTCGCGATCGACAAGGCGACGGCGACAAAGCAGCACTTCCTGCTCGGGCAAACCGTCGGGATCGCCCCTCCCTCAGGCGCCACTCGTAGGCTCCGTCTCTCCGCGATCGTCAAGTACGGCTCGGTCAGCTCGATCGGAGACAGCACGATCGCGGCTTT
This sequence comes from Actinomycetota bacterium, assembly GCA_030774175.1. Next base: position 3,379 of record JALYLO010000474.1, on the reverse strand, counting down.
CGACCTCCCTACCGCGCAGAGGCTGCTCGACAAGAAGCGGCAGCTCGACTCGATCTCGGTCGCCGCCGCCAGCGGGGTCAGTGCCTCGCAGCTGATCAAACGGATCAGGCCGCTGATGCCTACGTCGGCTCAGGTGAAAACGGCGTCCCAGCAGGCAAGCTCGGACGCAGAGCAGGTCAGCTCCGGCCTCAGCTTCCTGAAGTACTTCCTGCTCGCTTTCGGCGGGATCTCGCTGTTCGTCGGCGCCTTCGTCATCTTCAACACGTTCTCGATCACGATCGCGCAGCGGATTCGCGAGTTCGCGACCCTTCGAACGCTTGGGGCGACGAGACGTCAGGTGCTGGCTTCGATACTCGTCGAGGCGGTCGTGATCGGCCTCGTCGCATCGGTCGTGGGTCTTTTCCTCGGCCTCGGGCTGGCGAAAGGACTGAGCTCGCTGCTCCAGAGCGTCGGGTTGAATCTCCCACAGACCGGGACCGTGTTCGCCACGAGGACGATCATCGTCAGTCTTGCCGTGGGCACGCTGATCGCCGTCGTGGCGTGCCTCGTGCCGGCGCTGCGCGCGACACAGGTGCCCCCGATCTCGGCGGTGCGGGAGGGCGCGACCCTGCCGCCGACGCGTTTTGCGCCGTACACCCCCTACTTCGCCGGCGCAGCGTTGCTCCTCGCGCTCGGGCTGCTCGGGTACGGAATGTTCGCGAGCGGCGTCGCAACGGTTCCTCGCCTGCTGTTGCTCTCGGTTGGGTGCCTGACTCTCTTCATGGGCGTGGCGCTGCTCTCGAGCCGGTTCATGCGGCCATTCGCCGGGCTGATCGGGATGCCGAACAAGCGATTCGGCGGTTTTCCGGGCCTCCTTGCCCGCGAGAACTCGATGCGCAACCCCGGACGGACCGCGGCCACCGCCGCCGCGCTGATGATCGGCCTCGCCCTCGTGACGTTCGTCGCCGTGCTAGGACAAGGGCTCCGGACTTCGGTGGCTCAATCCGTTGCGAAGCAGGTGCGCGCGGAGTACGTCGTCAGCTCACACAACGGGCTCCAGCCGTTCCCTGCAGCCGCCGGCGAAGCCGTGGCCAGGGCTCCTGACGTATCGCTCGTCAGCAACGTCCGCGGCGATTCGGCGAAGGTTGCCGGCAGTGACCGGACGGTCACGGGGATCGATCCCGTGACGATCGCAAGCGTCTACCACTTCGTGTGGAAGCACGGGTCCGACGCGACAGTCGGCTCGCTCGGCCGGCGTGGGGCGATCGTGACGGACGGGTTCGCCAGGGACGACCACCTCCACATCGGCAGCTCCATTCGGGTCGTGACCTCGAACGACAAGAGGCTCGAGTTCACGGTCAAAGGGGTCTTCAAGCCGCCGTCGCTCGGCTCTCTCCTGGGCGCCGTTGCGATCACCAAAGCGGCCTTCGACTCGTCGTTCCCGCGACCGAAGAACCAGAACACGTACGTCAACGTGCGCGGGAAGCCGACGGCCGCGACGATGAGGGAGCTCAAGAGCAAGCTCGAGCCGTACCCGGAAGCGAAGCTGCAGACCCGCCAGGAGTTCATCCAGGCCCGCCAGAAGAGCATCAGCGTACTCCTGGATTTGCTGTACGTCCTTCTCGCTCTGTCGGTGCTCGTGAGTCTCTTCGGCATGATCAACACGCTCGCCCTCTCGGTCCTCGAGCGGACGCGCGAGCTCGGCATGCTGCGGGCGGTCGGAATGACCCGGCGCGAGGTCCGCAGGATGGTCCGCCACGAAAGCGTCGTGATCGCCCTGATCGGGGCGGCGATGGGGCTCCCGCTCGGCATCTTCCTCGCCGCGCTCGTGACGCAGGCGCTGAAGAGCCAAGGCATCGTCTTCTCCGTCCCCGTTGCGACATTGGTCGTGACGCTGGTCGTCGCCAGCATCGCCGGAGTCGTCGCGGCGATCCTTCCCGCGCGACGTGCGTCACGGCTGAACATCCTCGAGGCCCTCCGCTATGAGTAGGCGCGTTACGGTTTCCGCGTGAGCGAGATCCTGATCAGGGAGGGCCAACTCAGTGGCCACCGGTACGAGATCGACTCCGAGATCGTCGTGGGCCGCGGGGACGGGGACCTGTCGATTGACGATCGGGAGATGTCACGGCGGCACGCGTTGCTCAGGCCGACCGACGGCACACTCGAGATCGAGGATCTTGGCTCGCGCAACGGGACGTGGGTGAACGGAACGCGCATCTCCGCGACGACGCGCCTCGAGGCGGGCGACCTCGTTCGGGTCGGCACGACGGTCATCGAGCTGCTCGGGTCAGCCCAACAGCCGATCCCCCAGGAGCCGCAGGCGGCCGTCCAGGAGCCGCAGGCGGTCATCCAGGCGCGGGAGGTAACGAGGCAGTACGACGAGGGCGACGCGGCCGTGCACGCCCTTCGCGGGGTATCGCTCGACATCGAGCGCGGGAAGCTCACCGCGATCATGGGCCCTTCGGGGTCCGGCAAGTCGACCCTGATGCACATCCTCGCCGGCCTCGATCGGCCTACGTCGGGCAGCGTCTCGATCGACGGCCTCGACATCACGAAGCTCAACGACTATGAGCTCACGATGCACCGTCGCGAGCGCATCGGCTTCATCTTCCAGTTCTTCAACCTCCTGCCGATGTTGACCGCGGAGGAGAACATCGTCCTACCGCTGTCGATCACCGGCACCTCCAAGCCCGACGAGCTCGAGGACATGCTCGAGCGCGTCGGGCTCGCGGACCGGCGTAAGCACCGGCCGGCCGAGCTTTCGGGCGGCCAGCAGCAGCGGGTGGCGATCGCCCGCGCCCTCATCTCACGGCCGCTGGTCATCTTCGCTGACGAGCCGACCGGCAACCTCGACTCCTCGACGGGGGCCGAGATCCTCTCTCTTCTTCGCGAATCGGTGGACTCGTTCAACCAAACCACGGTCATGGTTACGCACGATCCCCGCGCAGCGAAGATCGCCGACCGAGTGCTTTTCCTGGCCGACGGCCTGATCGCCAGCGATCGTGACGAAGCCAGCACCCGCGAGGTGCTACTGGCGCTGGACGACGCTTTGGGTCGTTGAAACCCAAGGCGCTGCCTTAGAGACCACGGCACCGCAAGCGGTGCCTTAGCGGCTCGAAGTCCTCCGCTTCAGCACGACGCACGTGAGCACGATCGGCACGATCGCGAAGAGCGCGAGGATGACCCAGTCCTCCGCCGGGTTACGCGAGAAGCTGTCCTCGTAGGCGACCGCCAGCCCGGCTCCGAGCTGCGTCGCGTCCGTCTGGAAGTGCGTCTCGAGGTCCGTGATGTGGCCGAGGGCCTCGAACGCCCACCGCACCGGCGCCAGCGCGCTGATCACGCGTCCGATGACATTCATTTGGGGGACGGCGAGCAGAGCGCCGCCGAAGAGCACCTGGGG
>JALYLO010000473.1 GCA_030774175.1 Actinomycetota bacterium | reverse complement strand
GCCTCGTACAACTCGAGCCCATCGGTGGCCGGCGACGGCAGGTGAAGGCCGTTCGGGTTGGCACCACAGCCCCAGCACGCCGGGTCGTGATGCGGCGGGATCTCGGTCATCCCGACCAGATGTTCATCAACGCAAGCCGCCGCGCTCGTGGTGCGCCTTGAAGAAGTTCTCGCTGCCCGCAGTCGCCATCGCCGCCGACGCGCTGAGCTCGAGAGCGAGCGCCGCAGCTGCGACGATCTGCGCGAACCGATAGACCTTGCCGCCGCCCGCGCAGCCGATCGAGGCAAGCCACTCCCGCGCCGACGGGAGGGTTGTCCCTCCTCCGACCGTTCCGACCTCGATGCCGCCGAAGCGGATCGAGGCCTGCAGGCCGCCGTCGACGCGCCGTCCGGTCCCGTGGGCCATCGAGCTCGTCCCGACCATCCCGAGGTCCTGCCCGGTCGCTGCGAAGATCGCCGCGACCGCGGAGGCGGGCGTGAAGGCAACCGACTGCATCCCGCTTGCCACCGACCCGTGCGTGCCGGCCCACGACAGCGCCTCGAGGTCTTCGGCCGTTGTGCGCAGAACCCGGCGGATCTGCTCGTCGGAGAGAAACGCCTCTGCGAGCACCGTCTTGCCGTGGCCGGACTGGAAGAACTCAGCGGACGGTTTCTTGTCGCCGCCCATGTTCGCCTCGAGAATCGCGCGCTCCGGCTTGACCGGCGCGCGCTGCATCACGAACGCCATGTTCAGCGCGTAGGAGTTGCGGGTCATCATGTTCGGCCCCACCGCGTCGCCGGTCGTCCAGCGCCAAAGCACGTGACACATCGGCCCGACGACGTGCGTCTTCACCTCCCGGAGCTTCGCTCGGCGCGACAGCGATGCGTCGTCGGTGGAGGTCAGCCAGTCCTGCATCGCAGGGAGCTCGAGCTCGATCCACTGCGCAAGGGCGATCGCGTCGGCCGCGTCCGCGCAGACGAAACAGGAGGCGCGGGTGATCCGGTCGTGCAGCACGTATGTGCGGATCGCACCTGCGGCGACCGCGCCGCGTGTCATCGACGCGGTCAGCCCACCCTCCGTGTGCGCGAGCGGGACGTAGACGGTCTCGACGCCGCGGCCCGTCTCGATCACGGCACCCTCGCCGGAAAGCTCGTACGCGCCGAGGTCGACCTCGACGGGCACTGCCGAGACGGGAATGACGGCGGCGCCGACGAGGGACTCCGCGGCCGACGCGAACGGCTCGAGGTCGACGGAGGTGACGAGTCCGTCGGCGACGCCCATGGCCTGCCGGCGGGCCGCGATCGAGGCGGCATCGTTCTTCCGAGGCCAGCGCATGCCGAGAGCCTAGACTCCGCCACCGTGAGCGCGACACCGATGAAGGGCAGGCCGCTCGCCGAGCGGATCCGCGCCGAGGTCGCCGAGCGGGTGAGGCTCGTCGGGCGGATCGGCCTCGTGACCGTGCTGGTCGGGGACGACCCCGCCTCCGACGTCTACATCCGCCTCAAGCACAAGGCAGCGATCGAAGCCGGGTTCGACGCGACCGACCTACGGCTCGCGGCGGAGACGACCGAGGAGGAGCTGCTCTCGAAGGTCGCAGAGCTGAACGGCTCCGACGAGGTCGACGCGATCCTCGTCCAGCTGCCGCTTCCCGATCACATCGACGAGGCGCGGATCATCCGTGCCGTCGCCCCGGCGAAGGACGTCGACGGCTTCCACCCGCTGAACGCAGGCGAGTTGTATCTCGGCCGGCCGGCGATCGTCTCCGCGACGCCTCGCGGGGTGATGGCGCTGCTCGCCGAGCACCGGATCGAGCTCGACGGCGTTCGAGTCGTCGTGATCGGCCGCAGCGCCATCGTGGGGAAGCCGGTGTCGATGCTCCTCCAGCAGGCGAACGCGACCTTGACGCTCTGCCATTCGCACACCCGCGAGCTCGCCCGGCACACCCTCGACGCGGACGTGCTCGTGGTCGCGGCGGGCGTCCCGACGCTCGTTACCGCCGACATGGTGAAGGCGGGCTCGGTCGTCGTTGACGTCGGCATGAACCGCACCGAGGCGGGCCTCGTCGGCGACGTCGACCCCGGCGCCGCGGAGGTGGCGGCGTTCATGACGCCCGTGCCCGGCGGCGTGGGCCCGATGACGATCGCGTGCCTGCTCGAGAATGCCGTCCAATGCGCGCTCTACCGCCGCGGAGAGCTTGCATATCCGGGGTGATTCGGTGGTATGTTTTCGCGCGCTCGGCCGATGTGGCAGGGCTTGTAGTCATCCAACTGTCGGTATCAACCAAGGAGTAGTTGGCTTTGGCTGAAGGCACGGTTAAGTGGTTCTCGAACGAGAAGGGCTACGGCTTCATCGAGCGTGGCAACGGCGAGGCGGACGTGTTCGTCCACTTCTCCGCCATCGAGGGTGAGGGCTACAAGTCGCTGACCGAGGGCCAGCGCGTCTCGTTCGACGTCGTGCAGGGCGACAAGGGCCTGCAAGCGTCGAACGTCGTCGCGCTCTAGCTCACTTTCGGGACCAGTCGTGCGAGGGGCTCCGAAAGGAGCCCTTCGTGTTCGTTCAGGTGTTCCTGTTAGCTCAGAGAGGGATCGATTCGATGGCCAGTATCTCAAAGGACGAAGTGCTCCACGTCGCGCGGCTCGCGCGCCTCGAGCTGACCGACGAGGAAGTCGCTCGCTTCCAGGAGCAGCTCTCGGCGATCCTCGAGGCCGTGTCGAAGGTGTCGGAGCTCGACCTCTCCGACGTGCCCCCGACGGCCCACCCGCTCGAGATCGCGAACGCATGGGCCGAGGACGAGCCGCGCCCGTCGCTGTCCCACGACGACGTCTTCGCCAACGCGCCGGATCGTGATGACGACCACTTTCGAGTGCCGCCGGCATGAGCATCGACACGCTCCGGCTGACGGCGGAGGACGCGCTTGGCCTGCTCGAGCGCAAGGACGTGAGCGGCCGTGAGCTCTTCGACGCCTACCACGCTGCGATCGACGCGCGCGACGGCGAGCTGCACGCGTTCCTGAACGTCCAGGACCAGCCCGACCGCGGCGGCGTCCCGATCGCGATCAAGGACGTGATCTCGACGAAGGGCGTGCCGACGACCGCCGGCTCGAAGATCCTCGAGAGCTACGTGCCGGTCTTCGACGCGACGGTGACGGCGCGTTGCAGGGCCGCCGAACTGTCGCTGCTCGGGAAGACGAACACCGACGAGTTCGCGATGGGCTCGTCCACCGAGAACTCCGCGTTCGGCCCCTCGCACAACCCCTGGGACCCGGCGCGCGTGCCCGGCGGCTCCGGCGGCGGCAGCGCGGCGGCCGTGTCCGCCGGGCTTGCACCCTGGGCGCTCGGCTCCGACACCGGCGGTTCGATCAAGCAGCCGGCGGCGCTCTGCGGAATCGTCGGCCTGCGCCCCACCTACGGGACCGTCAGCCGCTACGGCGTCGTCGCCTTCGCATCGAGCCTCGACCAGGTCGGTCCGACGACGAAGAACGTCCGCGACTGCGCGGTTCTCTACGAGATCATCAGCGGCCGAGACGAGAACGACTCGACGACTGTCGACGTGCCGAAGGTGGAGCTGCCGAGCGGCGAGGATCTGCAGGGCGTGCGCATCGGCGTGCCGCGTGAGTTGAACGAGGCGGAGGGCATCGAGCCGGGCGTGCGCGACGCGGTGCGCGCGGCGATCGACCGCGCCGCCGAGCTCGGGGCCGAGGTCGGCGAGTGCTCGCTGCCACGCTCGGTCGACTACGGCCTCGCCTGCTACTACCTCGTCGCGCCGGCGGAGGCCTCCTCGAACCTGGCGCGCTACGACGGCGTGCGCTACGGCCTGCGGGCCGCGGGCGCTGACTTCCGCGAGATGGTCATGAACACGCGCCACGACGGCTTCGGCGACGAGCCAAAGCGGCGCATCATGCTCGGCACGTACGCCCTGTCGTCCGGCTACTACGACGCGTACTACGCGAAGGCGCAGAAGGTGCGCACGGTGATCAAGCGCGAGCACGACTCCGTGTTCGAGAGGTTCGACCTGATCGTCTCGCCGACGAGCCCCACCGTCGCGTTCGAGCTCGGCGCGAAGACCGCCGACCCGCTCGCGATGTACCTGAACGACCTGCTGACGATCCCCTCGTGCATGGCGGGGTTGCCGGGTCTCTCGATCCCCTGCGGCCTGTCGGCCGGGTTGCCCGTCGGTCTCCAGCTCGTCGGCCCACAGTTCGGAGAGAACACGCTCTTCAAGGTCGGGCACGCGCTGGAGCGGGCGCTCGCGTTCGACGTCGTCCCGGAGCGGCTGCGGTGAGCGGCGTAGTCTCGACGGAGACGCAGAGGGCAGTCTGGGAGCCCGTTATCGGGCTGGAAATCCACGTTGCGTTGAAGACGCGCACGAAGATGTTCTGCCGCTGTGCGAACGGGTCCGGCGGAGAGCCGAACACGCAGACGTGCCCGGTCTGCCTCGCATTTCCCGGTGCGCTGCCGGTTGCGAACCGCCGCGCGATCGAGGAGTGCATCAAGCTCGGCGTCGCGCTCGACTGCACGATCGCGGAGCGCGCGGTGTTCCACCGCAAGAACTACTTCTACCCCGACCTGCCGAAGGGGTACCAGATCAGCCAGTACGACGAGCCTCTCTGCTCGAACGGCAGGCTCGTGGTGCCGACGGCGGACGGTGACGTCACGATCGGGATCGTCCGGGCGCACCTCGAGGAGGACGCGGCAAAGAACGTGCACGTCGCGGCTTCGGGCCGCATCCACGGCGCGACGGCGACGCTCGTCGACTTCAACCGCGGCGGCACGCCGCTCGTCGAGATCGTGACGACGCCGGACATCCATGACGCCGAGACCGCGAAGCGCTTCCTCCAGCTGCTCCGGCAGACCGTGGTCGAGCTCGGCCTCTCCGACGCGGAGCTCGAGAAGGGCTCGATGCGATTCGACGTGAACGTCTCGGTCCGGCCCGAGGGGAGCGACGAGCTGCGAACGCGCACCGAGCTGAAGAACATGAACTCCTTCAACTTCGCCGCGAAGGGGATCGAGCGCGAGATCGCCCGGCAGGTCGAGCTCTACGAGTCCGGCGGCGAGGTGCAGCAGGAGACGCTCCACTTCGTGCCGGGTGACGAGGAGTCGCCACCGCTGCGCTCCAAGGAGGAGGCACAGGACTACCGCTACTTCCCGGAGCCGGACCTGGTTCCCGTGCACCCGCCGC
>JALYLO010000472.1 GCA_030774175.1 Actinomycetota bacterium | reverse complement strand
GTGTTCACACGCTCTCGTTTGGGCGGCGGCATTGTTCGCTCGTGGACGCTCGCCACACGCGGCGGCCACGGCCTCGTCCCTGTTCGACATCACGCCGGGGATCAGTACGTCGGGTGGCCACCTGACTTCTACATGTCGAGCGTCAAACTGCTCGCAACCGATGCAACCCAGGCGCGCTTCCCTCTCTGCCAAGCTCGGGTGAGACAGTTCCTGCTGTTGGATTACTGAGCTCGAGGGCGAGATTGGAGTCGCAGGGATGTTGGAGTCGACGAGGTTGGACTCGGTGCGGGATGCTGCCGGCCGAGGAACGCAGGGAGCCGTAGGCGACTGGAGTGGATCGGCCGGCGGGCGCGTTCCGTCGGTGGAGGTCGTGCCTGATCCGGAGCTGATCGAGCGGCCGCGGCGGCGGCGGTTCACGGCGGAGTACAAGCTGGAGATCGTGTGCCAGGCCGATGCGTGTACGCGGCCGGGTGAGATCGGTGCGCTGTTGCGCCGTGAGGGGCTGTACTCGTCGCTGTTGACGGAGTGGCGGCGTGCGCGCGACTCGGGTGCGCTTGTGGCGCTCGCGCCGAAGCGGCGCGGTCCGCGCGGGCCGAGCCCGGAGCAGGTCGAGCTCGGCGTGTTGCGCCGCCGGCTGGAGCGCACGCAGGCCGATCTCGAGACGGCGCGCCGGGTGATCGAGGTGCAGGGAAACGTCTCCGCGCTCTTGGAGGAGCTGCTGGCCAAGGGCGCGAGCGAGTCCGACGACGGGCAGCCGCAGCGATGATCGACCAGGCCGTCGCAGAGGTCGAGCCGTTGGTCGGGACGGCGCCGGCGTGTCGGGCGCTGGGTGCCTCGCGCGCGTCTGTGTACCGACGTCGCACGCCGCCGCGGGTGCGGGAGCAGCGTCCGCGTCCGGCGCCGGCGAGGGCGCTCTCGCCGAGCGAGCGCGAGGCGGTGCTCGGGCAGCTGCACAGCGAGCGGTTCGTCGACTGCTCGCCGGCGGCGGTGTGGGCGACGCTGCTGGACGAGGGCACCTATTTGGCCTCGGAGCGCACGATGTACCGGCTCCTGGCGGCGAACGGGGAGCTGCGCGAGCGCCGCGACCAGCTCACCCACCCGCCCTACACGCGGCCGGAGCTGCTCGCCGAGCGCCCGAACGAGGTCTGGAGCTGGGACATCTCCAAGCTCAAGGGCCCAGCCAAGTGGACCTGCTTCTACCTGTACGTGATCCTGGACGTGTTCAGCCGCTACGCGGTCGGCTGGACCGTCCAGCACCGCGAGTCGGCCGAGCTCGCCAAGGCGCTGATCGCCCAGGCGACCGCCCAGCAAGCGATCGAGCCGAGCACGCTGACCGTGCACGCAGACCGCGGCAGCTCGATGACCTCGAAGCCGGTCGCGTTCCTGCTCGCCGACCTCGGCGTCCTCAAGACGCACAGCCGGCCGTACACATCGACCGACAACCCCTACTCGGAGGCGCAGTTCAAGACGCTCAAGTACCGGCCCGGCTTCCCGGCCCGCTTCGACTCGATCGAGCACGCGCGCGCGTTCTGCCGGTCGTTCTTCGACTGGTACAACCACCAGCACCGCCACTCCGGGATCGGCCTGATGACCCCGGCGACCGTCCACCACGGCCAAGCCGAGCAGACCCACGCCGCCAGGCGAGCCGTCCTCGACGCGGCCTACGCCGCCACTCCCGAGCGGTTCGTCCGCCGGCCGCCACGACCGCCGGCGCTACCGACCGGCGCCTGGATCAACAAGCCCGACAGAGAGGAGGTTGCACACTAAATTCACGACCGAGCTGCCTCATTCGACTTGACAGGCTCCGTGGGCGGGAATTCATAGAAGTTTGGTCGAACCTCGCCGACGGACGGCGAGTAATGCTCCGTAGCCCACACGATCGCCCCCAACACGTTCAGACGTGGCGCCCCGCAGAGTGACAGGAGTCTCCCAGCAGGAGACCATTGAAGCGCTGCTGGAACGGTCGGGACGAGACCACGTGCCCCTCAGGAGAAGCTTCGTCCAGGTCAGGCAGCGAGGCGGAGGGGCCGGGCCCCTCTCGTCCTTCGTCCGCGATCGGAGGGCTCGGGCACTAGACCTGTATCTGTTGGCACTCGCGGTTGCGAGTTCACCTCCACATGATGTCGCTCTGCCAGGCATGGTCTGGGCACGAATGCTCGGCTTAGCCAACTACGCGAGCGCATCTTCCGTCGTATCGAAGAACTGGCGCTGGCTCGAACAACAACGCCTGATCGCGACGAGACGTAGGGGACGACTCAAGGAAGTAACCATCCTCCAAGAGGACGGCTCGGGGCGCAGCTATGTCCACCCCGGCCGCGACCGAGGCGACTACTTCAAACTGCCCCACGCGTACTGGCGGGCCAACTTCCACAACAGGCTAAGTCTCCCAGCCAAGACCGTACTACTCATCGCACTCTCGCGAACGCCAGAGTTCGCGTTACCGACCCGACACGGCGCGAGATGGTACGGCGTCTCCCCGGACACCATCGCGGCTGGGATACAAGTCCTGAGGCTTTACGGAGTGCTCGAAGTCCGTACCGTCACCAAGGCAGCTCGCTCAGCCCACGCGGCTTGACGCAGGAGCGCCGATACATGCTCCTGCCACCGTTTGGCGACGCCTGACAGCACTTGCTCACGCCGGCGGTGTCCGTCCCGGCCGGCCCCCAGCTCCGGCCCGTCAGCGCATGCGCCCTCATGATCTCCGCCGACTTGCGCAAGCACCCACGTTCGATCGTCATCCCGGAGGAGAGGGTCATGGGGTCAGGTTTTGCGTTGCAACCTCGACGCGGCACGCTGCCCTGCGGCCCGCGTGATCGCAAGACCTGACCCCACGGTGTGACCCCACGGTGTGGGCCAGACAAAGGCGTCTGTCGCTACTCGCTCCTGAGGTACTGATGCACGAAGGCGATCGCCATGCTCCCCTCCCCCACCGCTGACGCGACTCGTTTCACCGGGCCGAGGCGGACGTCTCCGCACGCGAAGATGCCCGGGACGCTCGTCTCGAGTAGATGCGGGTCGCGGTCGTGGTTCCAGTTGCCGTTCCCGCGGACGTCGGCGCCCGTGAGCACGTAGCCGCGCGTCACGGGCGATCTGCGCCGGTAGCCACGCCGTGTCCGTGTCGGCGCCGATGAAGACGAAGAGGCCTCCGCAGTCGTGCCGCGTGGTCGTGCCGGTCGCGCTCTCGGCGATCTAGATCTCGCTCAGCGATCCATCGCCGTGGACACAGACGACCTCCGCGCCCACCAGCACGTCGATGTTCGACTTCCCCCGCAGCTGGTCGACGAGGTACTGGGACATCTTCTTCTCGAGGGCGTCGGCTCGGCACACGATCGTCACCCGGCGCGCGTGGTTCGCGAAGAAGAGCGCCGCCTGCCCGGCCGAGTTTCCGGCGCCGATGATGTGCACGTCGACGCCGTGCATGCCGGCAGCCTCGCTGCGTGCGGCGCCGATGTAGATGCCCTTGCCCAGCAACTCGTCGAAGCCGTCGATGGTGAGGCGCCGCCAGGTGACGCCGGTCGCCAGGATGATCGTGCGACCGTCGAGCACGTCCCCGCCGTCGAGGTGGACGCGGCGCGTGCTCGGATCGAGCCCGGTGATCGAGCGGGTGACGAGGATCTCCGCGCCGAGCCTGCGCGCCTGCTCCAGCGCGCGCTGGCCGAGCTCGTCGCCCGAGACACCCGACGGGAACCCGAGGTTGTTCTCGAT
>JALYLO010000471.1 GCA_030774175.1 Actinomycetota bacterium | reverse complement strand
TCTACGTCTCGCCCGACGGGGCCCGTGCCGCCTCCGCCGGTGTCTGGATCGCCGAAGCAGGTGACGTGCTCGCGATGTCGCCCGTCTCGAACATCGGCTCCTCGACGCCGATCGACTCGAGCGGCGGGAACATCGGCTCCGATTTGCGGCGCAAGGTCGTCAACGACGCAGCCGCGTCTCTGCGCGCTCTCGCTGCCGCGCACAAGCGCAACACAACCTGGCCTGTTCTCGCCGTCACAAAGGCGTCCAATCTGACGGCGCAGCAGGCTCTCCGCATGAACGTGATCGACGTGATCGCCCCGAACCTCCCGGCCTTGCTCCGCCAACTCGACGGCTACCGAACAAAGGACACGCAACGCCCGTTCACGCTCCACCTGGCGGGCGCGCAGATCACCACCGTCACGCCCGGCTTCTTCACACGCTTTCTGAACACGCTTATCAACCCGAACCTGCTGTCGCTGCTCTTCCTCGCCGGGATCGGCGGCATCATCTTCGAGGTCTTCCACCCGGGTGTCGTCTTGCCGGGCGCGCTCGGCGCCGTCTCCCTCGTTACGGCGCTCTTCGGCTTCTCGGTTCTACCGACAAGCTGGGGAGGCGTGGCGCTGATCGTGCTCGGGCTTGCGTTACTCGTGATCGACGCTCACGTGGTCACGCACGGTGCACTCACGGTCTCAGGACTGATCTCGCTCGCCGTCGGGATGCTAATGCTCTTCCACAACGCGCCCGCGCCGTACAAGATCAACACCTGGTTCGTCATCGCGATCACCGGGACGCTCGGCGGCTTTATGGCCTTCGCCCTCGGCAAGGCCGTGCAGGCGAGGAGGCGTCCTTCCGCGATGCCCGCGATGGTCGGAGCCGAAGGCGTCGCGCGCAGTGACGGGCTCGTCTTCGTGCGCGGCGAGTTGTGGCAGGCGGCGACGAAAGACGGCTCGCCCCTCGAGCCCGGGGCTCGCGTGCTCGTTGACGACGTCCAGGGCCTGCGGCTGAAAGTGCACCGGGTGTAGTCTCGCGCCGTGGCCGCCGCGCTGATCGCAGTCGTAGTCGTCGTCTTCATCTTCGTGCTCTTCGCCGTCTCGGCCCTGAAGATCGCGCGCGAGTACGAGCGCGGCGTGATCTTTCGCCTAGGACGGCTGCTCGATCCGCCCAAGGGCCCCGGACTGTTCGTGCTGATCCCAATCGTCGACCGCATGGTCAAGGTCGACTTGCGCACGATCACGCTGAACATTCCGCCGCAGGAAGTGATCACGAAGGACAACGTCCCCGCGCGCGTGAACGCCGTCGCCTACTTCCGCATTGTCGATCCGAAGGCCGCGATCGTGAACATCGAAAACTTCATGGTCGCGACGTCCCAGATCGCACAGACGACGCTCCGCTCCGTGCTGGGCCAGCACCTGCTCGACGAGTTGCTCTCGGAGCGCGACAAGATCAACTCGATCCTGCAGGAGATCATCGACGAGGCAACCGCACCCTGGGGAATCAAGGTCTCGATCGTCGAGGTGAAGGACGTCGAGATTCCTTCGGGCATGCAGCGCGCGATGGCGCGACAGGCGGAAGCGGAGCGCGAGCGTCGCGCGAAGGTGATCAACGCCGAGGGCGAGTTCCAGGCGAGCGAGCGGTTGAAAGACGCGGCGCTGGTGATCGAGAACCATCCGATCGCTTTGCAGCTCCGCTACCTCCAGACGCTGCTCGAGCTCGGCTCTTCGCAGGCGACGACGATCGTCTTTCCCGCGCCAATCGACTTGTTCAAGCCGTTCCTCGAGCGCGCTGACCGATCTTCGAACTGATCCGCTGACGGGCCGGCGCGCCGCGATCGCGCCCGCGCGCGCGAAGCGGCCCGGCGCGGCCCGCAGCGAGCTCGATCCGCCGACGCCTGAGGAGCTCGAGCAGTGTCCGTTCTGCGCCGGGCGCGAAGATCGGACGCCGCCGGAGACGCTGCTGGTCGGCGACCCGTGGCGGGTGCGCGTTGTGCCCAACCTCTACCCCGCGTTCGAGCGGCAGGAGGTCGTCGTGCACACGCCACGACACGCGAGGTCGCTGGCGGAGCTGGACGACGAAGAGCTGGCTCTCGTCGCCCAAGCGTGGCGCCGCCGGCGTGAAGCGGTGCCGGCCGGCTACCTGCACGCGCTCGTCAACGAGGGCCGGGAGGCCGGTGCGAGCCTGCCGCATACGCACTCCCAGCTCGTCTGGCTCCCGGAGGCACCGCCGGAGACGCAGCACCGGATTGACCGCGAGCGCTGGGTAGTGGTCGCCGAGGGCGGCGGGCTCGTACTCGCTTGCCCGTACGTCAGTCGCCTCCCCTATGAGCTGGTCGTGGCGCCGGCCGAGCCGCGCGCGAACGCCTTCGCCGACGAGTTGCTTCCCGCGGCAGTGCAGTTACTCGGCGATGCAATCCGCCGCGTGCACCGTGCCGCAGGCGCAGCGCCGCTCAATGCGTGGCTGCACGACTCGGGCGACTGGCACTTCGAGGTCCTGCCACGCCTCTCGATCCTCGCCGGTGTCGAACTGGGCGCCGGCTGGTGGATCAACGCCCTGCCACCGGAAGAGGCCGCCGCGGCTCTCCTCTAACAGTCGCAGGACTTCGTGCGAAAGGTCTACTCCCGTTCGAAGTCGTTCAGGCTTCGAGCGGATTGCTCCTCGCGGAAGCGACGGGCCGCCTCGATCGCCGCTCCGAGGTTCAGGCCCTTGTCCTTCGCCTGCTTGATCAACATCACGGTCTCGAGAGCATCGACGTCGTAGATCCGCTGCTTCTTGCCCTTGGTCGGGATCTGCGCCTTGTTCGTCCAGTAGTCGAGCTGCATCTTCGAGATGCCGGCGATCTGACAGACCTGGCCGAGATAGAGCTCGACCTTCGTCAGGTGATCGGCCAGGTTTACGGGCTCTAGGAGGTCAACCTGCCTGCTGATAGCCATATTTGATCCTCACTTGTAAATCGGACGGCCCCCGCCTCCCTTAGATATACACCCCCCGGTACCCCTTTGAACAGGGGTTTCGCGAGAAACCGCGTGTCAACCTCCGCATTTGCGAGGCCCTTCGACGTTACGGCGCGTCTTCGTCGTCGCTTTCGGACTCGACGACCGGCGCGAGCGTGGAGACCTGCTCGCCCTCGCGGAGCCGCATCACGATCACGCCCTGAGTGGCGCGACCGAGCCGCTTGACCTCTTCGACGGGCATCCGGATCACCGTCCCTCCATTAGAGATCAGCATCACCTGATAACCCTCGCGCACGACGCG
>JALYLO010000470.1 GCA_030774175.1 Actinomycetota bacterium | reverse complement strand
GGCGCCGCCTTGCCCAACTGGCCCTGGCCGGCCGTCGTGATCACGTGGGCGTTGGTGAGGATGACGCCGTTCGCAGAGACGACGAAGCCTGAGCCCTGGCCGGCGCGAGCGTCAGGCAGGCTCGCCGAATCGAAGTAGGAGATGATCGTCACGACGCCGGCGGAGCGGCGGGCGAAAATCTGCGCCGGCTGGAAGCCGTTGCCAACGAGCGGCTTCGCGGCGACCACGGGCGCCCCCTCCGCGGAGCTCGGCGCCGCTTGGCGGACGACAACCGTCGTCGTCGACCCGCCGTGCAGCCAGCCGGCGGCCTTGCCGGCAACGAGCACGAGGGCACCGCCGAGGATCGCGGCCACGAGGGCGAGGGCTGCAACGGCGTTCGGGCGCACGGGCGGCCACTGTAGCCTCTGCCTCACTCGTCTCACCCGATTTGGCTCGCAGGCTTGCGCTGCGCCCTTTTCACGGTAAATCCGGCCCGTCTGCGCTCAGCACGAGCGTGAAGAGCGTCCAGCCGTTCTGCGAGTCGAGCTCGATCCGCCCGCCCATCAGCTCCGCCAGCTCGCGCGCGATCGCGAGGCCGAGCCCGGAGCCCGACGCGCGGGTGCCGTCCAGGCGGTAGAAGCGCTCGAAGACCTGCTGGAGCGCGTCACGGGGAATGCCAGGCCCGTCGTCTGCGACCGTCAGGGTCGCGCGGCCGCCGTCGAGTGCGGACGAGACCCGCACCGCTGTCCCGGCCGGCGTGTGCACGAGCGCGTTCTCGATCAGGATCCGGCCGATCTGGAGCACCCGCTCCGCATCGGCGAGGGCCGCGACAGGGGGCTCCGGCGCGGCCTCGAGGGCGCGACCGGCTGCCGCCGCCCGCGGCGCCAGCTCGGTCGAGAGCTCGGCGGCCAACTCCGAGAGGTCGACCGGCTCCTGCTGCACCGCCAGCCGGCCCGCATCGACGCGCGAGAGGTCGAGCAGGTCGGTCGCGAGCTTCGTCAGGCGCGTCACCTGCTCGCGCATCTGCGCGAGGAACTCGTCCCGCGTCGCGTCGTCGACCGCCGGATCGTCGAGCAGCTCGAGGAACCCGGCCAGCGAGAAGAGCGGCGTCCGCAACTCGTGCGAGGCGTTCGCGATGAATTCGCCCCGGGCCCGATCGAGGTACGCGAGCCGGAGCCGCATCCGCTCGAAGGTGCGCGCGAGCTGGCCGAGCTCGTCCGAACCAGAGTCGACGACCGCGTCGTCGAAGCGCCCGGCCGCGATCCGGTCGGCGGCCTCCTCGAGCCGTCGGATCCGGCGCGCGAACAGGCCGGCGCCTGCGTAGGCGAGCGCCACGGCAAACGCCAGGGCGAGCGCGCCCGCGACGAAGACGCGACGCCGCACCAGTGAGACGGCCTGGAGTTGGTCGTGCAGCGGCGCCGCGAGCATGATCACCGCCGCGCCGAGCGGGTAGGCGACCTCCGCGTACGTCTGGCCGCCGCGCGAGACGGTGCCGCGCGACAGCGTTTGGTTTCGCACGGCGTCGAAGGCGACCGGGTCGTTCTCGACCTCGGCGGCGAACCCGTCCAGGTTCGAGTCGGCGGCGGGCTCGAGCAGGGTCGGTGCCGCGCTCAGGAGGTCGTAGACGACGACGCGGGCGTTCACCTGCGGAGCGACCGCCGAGGCGAAGCGCTGTTGAAGATAGAGCTCTGCCGGGAAGTTCGGGATCGCGACCGACCGCATCGACGCTTCCAGGCTCTTCAGCTCCGTGTTCTCGAGCGAGGCGCGGTAGGAGGGGACGACGATCAGGTAGACGATCGCGAGCACCCCCGCGACCACCAGAAGGAGCCCGAGCGCGAGCCTGGCGGCGACGCTCCGGAGCGGGCTCACCGGTCGCGGAAGCGGTAGCCGACGCCCCGGACCGTGAGGATGTACGCCGGAGTCCGCGGCTCCGCCTCGAGCTTCTCGCGCAGGTGGCGGACGTGAACGTCGATCGTGCGCGGGTCGCGGTAGTCCGCGCTCTTCCACAGCGCCTCGAGCAGCATCCGGCGGCTGAAGACGCGGCCGGGACTGGCCGCGAGCGTCCGCAGCAGCTCGAATTCGACGTAGGTGAGCTGCACCGGCTCACCGCGTGCCGTCACGTACCGGCGCGGGACGTCGATCACGAGCCCATCGTGCTCGATCAGCTCCTCGCCGTCGCTCCCGGGCCCCTGCGCCGCCCGTGCGCGGCGCAGCAGCGCGCGGACACGAGAGCGAAACTCGCGGATCGAGAACGGCTTTGTGATGTAGTCGTCGGCGCCGAGCTCGAGGCCGATCACCTTGTCGAGCTCGTCGTCGCGGGCGGTCAGCATGATGATCGGCACGCTCGAGGTGGCGCGCAGGCGCTTGCAGACCTCCAGCCCATCGAGCCTCGGCAGCATGATGTCGAGCACCACGAGATCGACGTGCTGCTCCGCGAAGCGCTCGAGCGCCTCCTCGCCGTCGGCCGCCTGCACGACGACGTACCCGTCGCGCTCGAGCGGGAACGCGAGCACCTTACGGACGGAGTCCTCGTCGTCGACCAGCAGGATCGTGGGGGAGGAGTCGGGCATAAGCGTTCCGGCGCCTGCCGAGGCGCGTTTCCGACGGCTGTGGCCCCGGCTCCTACTATAGCCCTCGGTATGACGGCACCCGTACGCCCGGCGCAGCGCCGGCGGCCCCGGCGCGGTTCGCTCGAGCGGCCCGTCAACGGCCGCCTCTACCGAAGCTCCTTCCTCGTCCTCTCGCTGCCGCTGCTCGTCCTCGCGTTCAGCATCACCCGCCCGGGCACCCTGCCGGCGCCGACCCTGCCGCCGAACTTCGACGGCGCGTCGACCGCGGCGCTGGCGGCCGACTTCGCGAAGCTCTACCCCGACCGCATCCCGGGCAGCGCCGGCTCGTTGGGGGCCGCCCGCTGGTTCCGCGACGCTCTTGCCCCCTACGGCCTCCCGGTCGCCCGCGACACCTGGCGCGCCTCTGCGCCGGGCCTCGGGCACGCCCGGCTCCAGAACCTCTGGGCCGTCGCTCCGGGGCAGTCGCCGGACGCGATCGTCGTGATGGCGCACCGCGACGACACGGGCCTCGGGCCCGGCGCCAACGACGACGCGACGGGGACGGCCGCGCTCGTCGAGCTGGCGCGAGGGTACGGGCAGGCGAACACCCCGGCGGCGGAGCGCGTGCGCGCGACGCACACGATCGTCTTCCTCTCCACTGACGGCGGCGCCTTCGGCGGGCTCGGCGCAGCGCGGTTCGTCGAGCGCACGCCGTTCCACGTCGTCGCGACGATCAACCTGACGGCGATCGCGGGGACCGGGCCGCCCCGGCTCGTGATCGCGGGCGACAGCCCCCGCTCGCCGGCGGCGGCACTCGTCGAGACCGCGGCCAAGCGAATCTTCGAGCAGACCGGCGAACGGGCCCGCCGCGCCGGTTTCGCCGCGCAACTCGTCGACCTCGGCTTCCCGGCCACCCTCTACGAGCAGGGCCCCTTCGTCGCACGCGGGATTCCGGCGGTCACCCTGACGACATCCGGCGAGCGGCCGCCGGCCGCCTTCACAGACCGGGCCGCATCGCTCCACCCGGGACGGCTCGCGGCGATGGGCAGATCGGCACAGGAGCTCGTCGGCTCCCTCGACCAGGGCCTCGAGCTGGCCCAGGGCACCACGAGCTTCGTCTGGGCGGGCGATCGAATCATCCGCGGCTGGGCGATCCAGCTCGTCCTCGTCGCGCTCCTCATCCCGTGCTTCGTCGGGGTCGTCGACCTCTACGCCCACTGCCGCCGACGGCGGATCTCATTGCTCCCGGCGACGCGCAGCCTGCGCACCCGGCTTGGTTTTTGGTTCTTCCTCGGGCTCGCGTTCTACGCGCTCGGCGCGCTCGGCGCCTGGCCGCACGGGGCGCGGCGCCCGCCGAACCCGGCCACACCGGCCGCCGGTGACTGGCCGGTGCTCTCTCTGCTCGCACTCGGCGCGATCGCGATCGCCGCGTGGGTCGTCGCCCGGCACCGCCTCGTCCCGCGGCGAGTGGTCGGCTCCGACGAGCGGCTCGCCGGTGAGACGGCGGCCCTGCTCGGGCTGTCAGTGGTCGCGTTGCTCGTCGTGGCAACAAATCCGTTCGCACTTCTCTTCTGCCTGCCGGCGCTGCACGCGTGGCTCTGGCTGCCCCAGGTACGTAGCGGCCGGCCCCCGGCGCGGGCGATCTTCTTCCTGGCCGGCCTCGCCGGCCCGATGCTCGTCCTCGGATCGCTCGGCGTCCGCTTCGGTCTCGGCTTCGACGCGCCGTGGTACCTGCTCGAGCTCGTGTCGCTCGGCTACGTGAGGCTTCCGACCGTCGCGATCGCGCTCGCCGGCGCCGCCTGCGCCGCCCAGCTCGCCGCGGTCGCGACGGACCGATACGCGCCCTACCCCGCGG
>JALYLO010000469.1 GCA_030774175.1 Actinomycetota bacterium | reverse complement strand
AAGCCGAGGATCTTGCCTCACTTCGAGGCCGAGGCGAGCAGCGAGGATCTCCGCTGTCTCAACGGCACGAATCGTGTCGCTGCTGTAGATGGCGTGGATCTCAAGCGGCTCCAGCTTTACGGCGAGTTCCTCGGCCTGCTGGCGCCCGACGTCGTTCAAAGGGGGGCCGGTGAAGCCCTGCCAGCGGTGCGTTCGGTTCCATTCGGTCTCGCCATGCCGCGTGAGTACGAGATTCGCCATCCGCAATTAGCGTACGCGCGCGAAGCGGGCGGATCGTGCTCGTCGATCGGAAGCGGTACACCCTCACAGAGCTATTCGAGATACGGCGGGGACTCGCCCGACACATACCGCTCGAACACCGGTCGCTGCGTCGCGGGAACATCGAGCCCGAGCAAGTCGCTCTTCGGGAAGAAGCGAAGCTCTTCGGACTCCTCACTCGCGCGAAGACCACTGAACGATTCGACAGCAACGAGGTAAACGAACGACGCGACGCGGTAGATGCTGCCGTCCGGGTAGCTGATGATGCGCGCCGGGTCCGAGAAGGTGCCGAACAGCTCATAGGTCGACACATTGAGTCCGGTCTCCTCGCGAACCTCGCGCCGGAGCGCGTCCGTCAGCGACTCGCCATCCTCGACGCGACCGGCGATCAACGACCAAAGCGGTGCGTCGACGCGACGCTCAAGAAGAAGCGACGCGCCCCGCTCGATCAGCGCCGCGACTCCTAACGCGCGCGGCCTGTTCGGCTCAGGCGCGCTTGGATCGCGGTAGTAGAACTCTGCACGGCGGGTCATCCGCCGATGTCGTCCTCGAACCAGAAGAACCCGACGGTGCCCGGTCCGGCGTGCGTGCCGACGACGGCGCCGAGCGTTGTTGTCACGTCGATTTGCGCCTGCGGGCGAAGGTCGGCGACGAGTGAGCGCAGCACCTGCGCGCGTTCAGGGGCGTCCGCGTGCGCGATGCCGACGTGCAGGTTCGGCGTGTCGCGAGAGCCTTCCGTAAAGGCGCGCGCAAACTCCTGCACCGCCTTCTGGTTTCCGCGCACCCGCTTCACCGGCAGGACCTCGCCGCCCTGGATCGTGAGGATCGGCTTGATGTGCAGCAGGTTCCCGGCGAAAGCCGCCGCCTTGCCGATGCGCCCGCCCTTCTGCAGGAACTCGAGCGTGTCCACAGTGAAGAGGAGCCTGGCGTCGCGCTTGTACCGCTCCACGAGCTCATCGATCTCGTCGTCGGTCGCGCCGCGCTCGAGTCGCCGCTGGATCGCAAAGCCGAGCATCGTGATCGCCGCCGACGCACTACCCGTGTCGATCACGCGCACCTTGTCGCCGAGCTCGGCGGCTGCCGTGCGCGCACTCTCGAACGTGCCGGAGAGCGTCGCGGAGATCTGCAGCGAGTAGATCCGCTCGTACTCCGCGAGCTCCTCGTACGCGGCGAGGAAATCGCCCGCCGTCGGCTGCGACGTCGTCGGCAGCTCTGTCACCGTGCGCAGCCGGGCATAGAACTCCTGCGGCCCGATCTCGACGTAGTCGCGCCGGCTCTCGTCGCCGAAGCGGACGTACAGCGGCACCATCCGCCAGTTCGCGAAGCGTTCGTTCGCTTCCGGGAAGTCCGAGGTCGAGTCGAGAACGATTGCCGTGTTCGCGGCGCTGAGGTTCACGCAGCTGCCGCTTGGTGAATCGCCTCGACGATCTCCTCGAGCTCCTGGTCCTTCGTCAGGCACGCCACGGCGCCGGCGTCGCGAAGCGCCTGCATCTCGTCGCGGTTCGCGGACGCGGTGAGCGCGACAACGGCCACGTCCGGGCACGCGGCCTTCAGCGCCCGTGTCGCCTCGATTCCGTCGAGGCCGGGTAGCCGGTAGTCCATCAGCGCGACGTGGGGATTGTGCTCGCGGCACGCAGGAACGGCCTCTTCCCCGTCGGCGACCGACGCCACGACGATCAGGTCGCTGCGCAAGCCGAGCAGAAGCTCGAGCGCTTCGCGAAAGACCCTGTTGTCCTCGACGATCACGATCCGGATCCGCTCGTCTCCGGGCACGGGGGCGGAGTTTATTCGGCCGAGACGAGGAGGGGGTACAACGGTTGTCCGCCCTCGTGCACCTCGAGCTCGAGGTCTGGATGCTGCTCCTCGAGCGCGGCGACGAGCTTCGTGACGTCGGGACGATCCGAACCTGTCAGGAGCGTCATGAATCCGCGCGGCTCCGCAAGCAGACGTTCGAAGACGGCACGCGCGACCTCGTCGAAGCTCTGCCCCTGCGCGACCGGCTCACCGCCCGCGAGGCCGAGGAAGTTGCCCTTGCGGATCGCCATGCCGTTCAGCTGCGCGTCTTTTGACGCGATCGTTACGGCGCCCGTGGCGACGGACGCAACTGCCTCTTCCATCGC
>JALYLO010000468.1 GCA_030774175.1 Actinomycetota bacterium | reverse complement strand
GCGTTGCAGCTGGCGGTCGGCCTGCCGATCTCGTTCTGGACGGGCTTCGTGCGCGAGCGGCGCTGGGGCTTCTCGACCCAGGATCTCCCCGGTTTCGCCGCCGACCGGGCCAAGGCGTTCGCGCTCGGCCTCATGGTGTCGGGCGCTGCGCTCCTCGGCCTCGTCGGATCGGCGCGGCTTACCCCTCGCGTGTGGCCCCTGGTGGCGGCCTCGGCCGGGGCGGCGATGGTGCTGGCGCTCGGTTTCCTCGCCCCTCTCCTCGTCGAGCCTCTCTTCAACCGGTTCGTCCCGCTCGACGACGCCGAGCTCGCAGCCGAGCTGCAAGCACTCGCCGACCGGGCGCAGGTCCCCCTCAGGGGGGTGCTCGTGGCGGATGCGAGCCGGCGCACCCGCAAGGCCAACGCCTACGTGTCCGGGCTCGGGCGGACGCGACGCCTCGTCCTCTACGACACGCTGCTGACGCGGGCAGCCCCGCCCGAGCTCGGCCTCGTCCTCGCGCACGAGCTCGGGCACCGCCGCGCCCGGCACCTGGTGAAAGGGACGCTGCTCGGCATGGTCGGCCTCGCCGGCTTCGTCGGCCTCCTCTGGGCGCTTCTGCGCTGGCCAGACCTGCGCACGATGATCGGGGCGCCCGGCGGGGCCGACGACCCTCGGGTCGTGCCGTTCGTCCTGCTGCTCGGCGCAACCGTGCAGATTCTCGTGGCGCCGCTCGCCGCCGCGCTTTCGCGCAGGTGGGAACGCGAGGCCGATCGCTTCTCACTCGAGCTGACCAGCGACCTCGGCGCGTTCGAGGCCGCCCACCGCTCGCTCGCGACCGCGAACCTCTCCGACCTCGACCCGCCCCGGCCGATCTACCTGGCGTTCTTCAGCCACCCCACCCCCGTCGAGCGGATCGAAGCCGCGCGCCGCGCGGGTGAATAACTGCGCAGCTATTCACCCGCGCGCCGCGCGGGTGAATAGCTGCGCAGTTGAATAGCGGCTTGCTGCCCCCGCTGGAGAAGCGGGTCTCTC
Source organism: Actinomycetota bacterium (assembly GCA_030774175.1). The sequence continues at coordinate 1,248 of JALYLO010000468.1, read as the reverse complement.
AGCCGCGCAGGTCGGCGGCCGTCATGTCGGCCGACCCGCCGATTCGGCGGGCGACGCCGTCCTGCTCGGCCGCGCGCGCCACCGCCGCCGCGACCGTCGAGACGACGTCGCGGTTGAAGACGCTCGGGACGATGTAGTCGGGCGCGAGCTTGTCCGCGGTGATGGTCGCGGCGATCGCATGGCCGGCCGCGACCTCCATCCGCTCGGTGATCATCGAGGCGCGGACGTCGAGCGCGCCGCGGAAGATCCCCGGGAAGGCGAGCACGTTGTTGATCTGGTTCGGGTAGTCGGACCTCCCCGTCGCGATCACCGTCGCGGCACCCTCGATCTCCTCGGGTGCCACCTCGGGCGTGGGGTTGGCCATCGCGAAGACGACCGCGTCGGGTGCCATACGCCGGATCCCGGCCGGCGTGACCGCCTGAGGCTGTGACAGCCCGATGTAGACGTCGGCGCCGGCGAGCACGTCGTCTGCGCTCCCACGCTCGTTCTCCGGGTTCGTCTCCTTTGCGTACTGCGCTTTCACGCCCTCGAGCCCGGCTCGGCCGCGATAGATGGCGCCCTGTGTGTCGCAGCCGACGATTCGTCGAACCCCCGCCGCGTGCAGCGTGGCTGTCACAGCGACTCCTGCAGCGCCGACGCCGGTCAGGACGACCTTCACGTCCTCCACCTTCTTGCCGACGACGCGTAGCGCGTTCAGGAACGCGGCAAGCACGACGACGGCGGTGCCGTGCTGGTCGTCGTGGAAGACGGGAATGTCGAGCGACGCGCGCAGCCGGCGCTCGATCTCGAAGCAGCGCGGAGCGGAGATGTCCTCGAGATTGATGCCGCCGAAGCCGGGCGCGATCGCCTCGACCGCCGCGACGATGCCGTCGATGTCGGTGGTCGAGAGGCAGATCGGCCAGGCGTCGACCCCGCCGAACTCCTTGAAGAGAAGCGCCTTCCCCTCCATCACCGGCATCGCCGCTTCCGGGCCGATGTTGCCGAGCCCGAGCACTGCGCTGCCGTCGGTGACGACGGCGACCGTGTTCCGCTTGATCGTCAGGTTCCAGGCGACGTCGGGGTCGGCCACGATCGCCTGGCAGATGCGCGCCACACCGGGCGTATACGCCATCGACAGGTCGTCGCGCGTCTTGACGGGTGTGTTCGAGTCCATGTGGATCTTCCCGCCGAGGTGGAGCAGGAACGTTCGATCGGAGACGTGCTCGACCACGGCGCCGTCGACCGCGCGACACGCGCGCACGATCGCGT
>JALYLO010000467.1 GCA_030774175.1 Actinomycetota bacterium | reverse complement strand
GAGGCTTGGGGTCGCGTTCGGCTGCGCCGGCTGAGGCCGGAGCGGCAGCTCGCCGTCGATCTCGGCACCGCGAACACCGTCGTCTATCAGCGTGGCAGCGGGGTCGTGCTGTTCGAGCCGTCTGTCGTCGCGATGGATGAGCGGAACGGGGAGGTGTACGCGGTCGGTGAGGATGCGCGCCGCATGATCGGTCGCACCCCGGCGCACATTCGGGCAACCCGGCCGCTGCGCCACGGCGTGATCGCCGACTTCGAGATCACGGAGCAGATGCTCCGCCACTTCATCCGCCGCACGATCCACGGCTTCGGTACACGCGCCGACGTCATGGTTTGCATCCCCAGTGGCGTCACCCAGGTTGAACGCTCGGCGGTCGAGGAGGCGACGCTGGCGGCCGGCGCCTCCCGCGCCTACCTGATCGAGGAGCCACTCGCGGCCGCGATCGGCGCCGACCTACCAGTCGCCGAGTCGATTGGCTCGCTCGTCGTCGATGTCGGCGGCGGCACCTCGGAAATGGCCGTAACCGCACTCGGCGGCATGGTCGTCTCCCATTCGGTCCCCGTCGGAGGCTACGACCTCGACGAAGCGATCATCAAGCTGCTCCAAGACACCGAGCGGCTCCTGATCGGCAGCGAACAGGCCGAGACCGTCAAGATCGAGATCGGCACCGCGCTACCCGGGCCGAACGCTGCCACGACCACACAGGTCGCTGGGCGCGATCTCGTCACCGGGCTGCTGCGCCGAACAACCGTCGGCGGGGCCGCAGTGCAGGGCGCCTTGCAGCGGCCGCTCGCGCAGATCATCGAGGCGGTCAAGCTCGTGCTCGAGAGAACACCACCCGAACTGTCCGCCGACATTGCTGACGGTGGGCTGATGCTCGTCGGCGGCGGCGCCCTGCTCCCAGGCTTCGACCAGCTCTTGCGACAGACCACCGGCCTCGCGGTCACCGTCGCCGACGATCCGCTCACCACCGTCGCCCGCGGCGCCGGCCGAGCACTCGAAGAGCTCCCCCACCTCACCCCCACCCGCCACAGGCGGCGCCGCCGAAGGATCTAAGACCCTTAACAATGAAGAGGCGGGTGATCGCGTTTGACCTGGACAACACCTTGGCTGACAGCAAGTCGCAGCTCAGCGAGCAGATGGCCGACCTCCTGGAACGCTTGCTCTACCGGTTTCAGGTCTGCGTGATCTCGGGCGGCAAATTCGAGCAGTTCGAAAAGCAACTGCTCGACGTTCTCGAGTCGGCGCCCGGCGAACTGCGGGCGTTGCACTTGATGCCAACCTGCGGAACGCAGTACTACCGCTTCGATCTCCAGGCCGGCGCGTGGCAACAGATCTATGCGGAAGATCTCACCGCCGACGAGAAGACCAGGACGATCGCCGCGCTCACCAAGGCCTCGGACGCCCTCGGTTACAACGAGCCGCGACTGTGGGGCGCCCAGATCGAGGACCGCGGAAGCCAGATCACGTTCTCGGGGCTCGGACAGGACGCCCCGATAGCCAGCAAGGAAGCCTGGGACCCAGACGGTGAGAAGAAGCGGAAACTGCGCGACCACGTCGCCAAACTCATCCCCGACCTCGGAGTTCGCGTCGGTGGCTCGACATCGATCGACGTCACCAAGCACGGCATCGACAAGGCCTACGGGATCACCAAGCTCATCGGGATGCTCGCAGCCACCAAGGAGGACGTTCTCTTCGTCGGAGACAAGTTGAGTGAGGGCGGCAACGACTACCCGGTCAAAGCGATGGGCGTCGACTGTTTGCCAGTCTCACGATGGCAAGACACCGCGCTCATCGTCCAGACGATCCTCAGCGTCACATGAAGTCTCGGCGGCCACGATGACAGCAGAACACGACAAACGACCCTGGGGCGAGTACACGGTGCTCGACCAGGGAGCCGATTACAAAGTCAAGCGCATCCTGGTGCTTCCCGGCAAGCGGCTCAGCTACCAAACCCACGCGCGACGCCAGGAACACTGGCTCGTCGTTCACGGAACTGGACACGTCACCCTCGACGGCCGCGAGTTCGACGTACTGCCCGGAGCCGCCGTCGACGTCCCCATCGGTGCAGCCCACCGCATCGCCAACCCCGGCACGGGCCCCCTCACATTCATCGAGGTACAGCGCGGCGACTACTTCGGTGAGGACGACATCGTCCGCCTCGAAGACGACTTCGGCCGAACCGACCCAACACCCTGACACGCCGCCGCGGGCTGAGCGGGGAGTGCAAGCGCTTATGTAACCGCTTACTGTAAGCGCTTCCATGGCGCCGCTCCATGTCGGGGTGATCGGAGTCGGACGGATCGGCGTCTTTCATGCCGAGACGCTCCGGGCTCTCGACGGCGTCGCCCGCCTGACGGTCACGGACAGCGACGCGGCGCGCGCCTCCCAGGTCGCGCACGACCTCGGGGCGGACACGGCCGAGAGCCCTGGCGCGCTCGTCGAGGCGGGCGTCGATGCGCTCGTGATCGCGACCGCGACCCCGGGACACGCGCCGCTGCTCCGGCTCGCCGCGGCCGCCGGA
>JALYLO010000466.1 GCA_030774175.1 Actinomycetota bacterium | reverse complement strand
ATCTCGGGGGTCTCGAAGCTCATCCGGGAACCGTAGCGAGGCTCCCGGTCGAGCGCCCGCAGCGCGGTCGCGGCCTCGCGGCGGAGCGGCCCGACGAGCCCGCGGTAGTCGTTGTCGCCCAGCTTCCCGGTGCGGTGGTCGAACTCCAACTCCTTCAGAGCACCGAGGGCCCGGTCCCGCTCCTCGACGAGCCCGAGGTAGCGCGATTCGTCGGCGCTCGGCGCGTCGAGGCGGTCGTCCCCGGCGACCGGCTCGCGCAAGAAGGGCAGCGCGACGACGACCACCGCCGCGGCCGCGAGCGCGATGCCGAGCACGAACGGGATGCTGCTCACGGTCGCGCAGGTGCGAGGCGCGTGACCAGCCGCCGCTGCTCGCGCGCGTCGGGCCAGAGCGCGACGGCTGACCCGAGCAGGAAGACGATGCCCGCAACCCAGATCAGGTTCACGAGCGGCTTCACGAGCACCTTCACGTAGACGACACCCGTCTTCGTGTTGACATCGTCCGCGATCACGTAGAGATCCTCCCCGCGCAGCCAGTCGGTCTTGATCCCGACCTCGCGCGAGGGCTCGGGCGGGTTTCGGTACCGGTTGTCGCCCGACAGCACCGTGCCGCTCCAGCGTCCGCTTACGTCGAGCACCGCGCGCGTCTCGTAGGCGTTGGGGTTGTACGGGTGCACGATTCTCCGATAGGTGAGCGTGTAACCGGCGATGCTCATGCTCTGTCCGGGCACGAGGCGCTGCTCGCGCGAGCTCCCGTACGCGCTCGAGCCGGCGATCCCGATTGCGAGCAGCACGATCGCCGCGTGCACGACGTAGCCGCCGTAGCGGCGGCGGTTCCGAGAGACGAGGGTGAGGAGCGAGCCGGTCGCTCGCGTCCCGCGCACGACCTCGACGACGATCGTCGCGAGGACGAAGGACGAGAACGTGTAGGCGATCAGTCCGGGCGTCGAAGAGCCCGCGCCCGCCACGACGAGCGCCACGCCCGAGACGACCGCGACGGCGACCGGCCACGCAAGCGTGCGCACCAGCTGCCGGGTGCTCGCCTTGCGCCACGCGATCAGCGGGCCGATGCCCATCAGCAGCAGGAGCGGCAGGCCGAATGTGCGCAGGAAGAAGTCGTAGTACGGACGTCCGATCGTGCGCGGTTCGCCCTTCACGAGCTCGGTGAGGATCGGGAACATGACGCCCCAGAGCACGGTGAGACAGAGCGCGACGAGCAGCAGGTTGTTGTAGAGGAACGCCGCCTCACGCGAAAGGGCCGACTCCAATTTGGTGCGCGCCTTCAGGAGCGGCAGCCGCCAGATGATCAACGCGACCGAGAAGAGCGACGAGATCACCACGAAGGCGAGGAACCACGAGCCGATCGGGCTCTTCGCGAACGAGTGGATCGAATTCACGACACCTGAACGCGTGAGGAACGTCCCGAACACGGAGAGCTCGAACGCGAGCGCGACGAGCACCATGTTCCAGACCTTCAGCATGCCCTTGCGCTCCTGGATCATCACCGAGTGCAGAAAGGCCGTGGCAGCGAGCCACGGCATCAGCGCCGCGTTCTCGACGGGATCCCACGCGTAGTAGCCGCCCCAGCCGACCTCGACGTACGCCCAGTGGGCGCCGAGCAGCTGGCCGAAGCCGAGGAACGTCCAGGCCGCAAGCGTCCAGCGGCGGGTCGCCACGATCCAGCGCTCGTCGGTGCGCCCGGAAAGCATCGCGCCGGCGGCGAAGGCGAACGGGATCGAGAGTCCGACGTAGCCGAGATAGAGCATCGGCGGATGCGCGACCATGTAGGGGTTCTGCAGGCTCGGCGTCAGCCCAGCGCCGTCGATGGGAGCCGTCTGCGTGTCGAACGGGCTTGCGACGGCGACGAGCATGAACGCAAAGAACGTCGCGATGCCCCCGAGGACGGGGACGACCCAGGCGACGAGATCGCGCAGCAGCGTGCGATTGACGAATACCGCCAGAGCGCCGTAGCCGGTCAGCACGAGCAGCCACAGCAGCAGTGAGCCCTCCTGGCCGCCCCAGAACGCGCTCAGTGCGTACGGGGTCTGCAGCGTCCGGTTGGTGTGCGCCGCGACATAGCGGAACGAGAAGTCGTGGCGCACGAGCGCGACCGCGAGCACCGCAGCCGCGACCAGCGTCGAGGCGAACGCGGTGAAGAGCGCGTTCCGGGCGGAGTCGGCAAGACGCCGCCGATTCTGGCCCGCGGCGACCGCGCCGACGACGAGGGCGTAGGCCGACAGCCCGAGACTCACCACGAGCGCCGCCCGGCCGAGCTCAGCCATTCAGCGGCTTGCTACGGCGGGCTTCGCCGTGTACTTCGAGGGGCACTTCGTGACGATGTCGCGGCCCGCGAGCCGGCCGCTCGAGTAGCGACCGGTGACGACGACGCTGCGGCCCACCTTGAAAAGCGGCGGCGGCGACGAGCCGTGATAGACGACGGGCACGACGTCGCTTCGGCCCTGGATGTTCACGAGGCCGAACCGGAGTCCACGGGGGCTGTGCGAGTCCCCGCGCACGGGGCCGACCACCGCCCCGACAACCGCAAGCTCGCCGGTGTGGGCGGCGAGCTGGCTCGGCGTCAGCGTCGGCGTCGAATGGCCGGCGACGGCGGTGTAGAGCAGGAATACGGCGAGCACGGCCGCCACCGCGAGTGCGACGATCAGCCGCGCGGGATTGCGCGTGGACACGCGCGAAAGTCTAGCCGCGGGCGGACGCGCACTTCCAGTTCAAGCCTCTACGCGTCGGCCGGGGCGGGCTGAGGCCTGCGGTCCGGCACCCGGTAGCCGTGATCGGCACAAAGTGCGCCGGGCGCGTCTTCCGTCAGCGCGTCGCAGTAGCCCTTGCCGTAGGCCGCCCGCATGAAGGCCGCGACGACGTCGAGCGACCAGTCCGTGATGCCGGCGGCCTCACGCCAGAGATCGGCGAGCCGGAGGTCGATGTCGAGCTCCAACAGATCGATCCGGGTGGGACGCGAGGACATGCGTCAAGGGTAGGAAAAGGATCGGACGGACTACCGCTACCCTCGGATTGCGGCTTCCTACCTGCCCTCGCGGAGGACATCCTCGTCAATGACCCGTCACCTTCACTTCGGCCCGGCACGCGTCCCTGCACGCGAGTCCCCCGAGGCTGCGGTCGACGCACTCCTCGCTCGGGGGCATTCGGCCTGCGAGATCGACTTCGAGGGCAGATTCTGGATGGACTACGCGTTCGCGGAGGCCTTCGGACAGCTCGCCGCCGAGCACGACATCGTGCTCTCGGTGCACGCGCCGATCGCCGGTTTCATGGGGCACGCTGAACGCGGCAAGAAACTCAACATGGCCGTCGGCATGCTCGACCACTCCGCCGGGATCGCGAAGGCGGCGGGTGCGGAGCTCGTGGTCTTCCACCCGGGATTCCTGCTCGGACGCGCCCGTGAGGACGCGATCGACGCCGTCGTCGAGCAGCTCGCGGAGCTGCGCGAACGGCTGGAGGGCAAGGACCGCGCGGTGCCGTTCGGGATCGAGGTGATGGGGCGCGTGCGGGAGCTCGGCTCGCTGGACGACGTCGTCGAGATCGCCTCGAGGCTGGCCTGGGTGCGGCCGGTGATCGACTTCGCGCACATGCACGCGACCTCCGATGGCGCGTTCCTGTCCTCCGAGCCGTTCGTCGACGCGCTTGCGAAGGCCGACGGCGTGATCGAAGCCGGGACGCCGTTCCACATCCATTTCTCCGACATCCAGTTCGCGAACCGGAACGAGACGAAGCACCTGCCCTACGGCGAGGGAACGCTGCGCGCGGAGCCGCTGCGCGACGCGCTCGCCCGGTTCGAGCGCCCCGCGACGGTGATCTCCGAGTCCCCCACGTCCGAGTCGACGGACACCATCAAGGAGATCCTGGGCGCCTGAGGTGCTGGATCGCGCGGACTGTGTCGATCTTGTCAACCTCCCTGCTGACGACAGCAACGTTGCGATTCCCGAACTCAACCTCCGCAACCGCAGCGACGGCCCCGAAGCTCGCGTGCACGACCCCGCCCGGAATCGCGAACACCTTGGCCGGTGCATTGCGGCTCTGCAGCACCTGCGGCGGTACGACCGCGCCGTAGTTCCAGACGACGACGGGACCGTACGTGATGCGCGTTGCGCGCCCCCCGGTGAGCAGCACGTCCGCAATACGCGCGCGATAACCGCGATACGTGGGGCCGAGCCAGAGCAGGTCTCTGCCCACCGAGCCCGCACGGGCCGCGAGCACTCGCACGCGCCGGCCGCCGGATGCGTACTGCACGACGTGCGCGCCTGGGTGCTCGGTCATCGACCACGTGTCGGCGCCGGGCGATGCCGACTGCGGCTCGAGCGCGACGAAGCGGGTCGTCGAGAAGAGGCGGCCGTCCTGGAGCCAGCGGATCCGGCGCGGCAGATAGGTCCGCGCGTCGACCGTGACGATCTGGTCGATGCGACGGCTGTGGATCGTGAGCTCGTAGGCGTCGCCGCGGCGCGCGACCGCGGCGCGGCCGTTTTCGAGCGTGCGCAGGTAGAGGCCGAGGGGGTCGAGCGCCTCTTCGCAGCCGCCCGGGAGCGAACCGCACGACACCGCGAGCGACAACGTGTTCGATGCGGCCGACCACCGCTCGACCCGCCCATCCCGCCGCACGACCGTCTCGGCTGCGAGGCCATTCTCGGCCGACACGCGCACGTGCGCGCGGCCCGTCTTCCCGTCGATGTACCCGGCGACGTCCGTCACTGGGAACGTCCCCGGCTGGGCCGGGCGCACCTGCTCGACGACGAAGAACGTCGCATCGAGCGCGCGGGCCGCCCGGGCCTGTACGTCTGCCCCCGGCGTCCGGACGAGCCAGGCGACGGCTGCTGCGGCTGCGACGACCGCGGCGAGTCCGAGAGCCGGGATCAGCCGGCGGCGCTCACGCCGCCTCGGCCGCGCGTCACGGAGCGCACGCTCGAGCTCCTGCTCGGAGACGTCGAATCGCGCCGGCTCGGCTGCTGCGACGAGGAGCGCCGCGAGCTCGCGGGCCTCTGCCCCGGCGTCCTCCCCGGCGAGCGCGCGGTCGAGGTCGACCGCGAGGTTCCGTTCGTCAGGCACCGGCGCCTCCTTCCGACCCGAGCGTCGTGCGCAGCGACTTCGCCGCACGGAGCATCAGCATCTGACACGCCCCCACGCTGCGGTTCATCACGCGCGCGACGTCGGCGAACGGCAGGCCCTCGACAAGCCGCAGGTGCACGACGAGTTGGTGCTCCGCCGGCAGGGAACGGAGCGCGTCCGCGAGCACAACCCGCTCGCGCGCGACGTCGGTCTCATCGGCGACCGCGACGTCGTCTCCGAGAGGTTGCGTGCGCACGCGGCGCTTCAGCTCGTCCGCGGCCATGTTCCCTGCGACGCGATAGAGCCAGGCGCGCACCGGCCGTCCGCGCCACTGCAGGCCCGGGACTCGCCGCCACGCTTCGGCGAACACCTCGGATGCGAGCTCGAGGGCGTCGTCGCGCGAGCCGAGCCGAACGGCGAGGTAGCGCACGATCTCGGCGTAGTGGGCCCGGAAAAGGGCCTCGAAGTCGCCCTGCTCGCGTCGGAACGCGCGATAGGCATCGAGGCCCTCCTCCACCTCCACTACGCCTGAGTCACCGGCTGCGGCGCGGTGCGAAGACGGAAGCGCCAGAGCAATCCTGCGAGCAGGACGACGACCGTGCCCGCGAGCGTCAGCAACCACGGAAAGCTGTCACCGACATCGAGACTCTCGCCGCGCGCCACGCGGGCTGCGATTCCGGCTGGAATCGAAACGAGCTGCCCGTCGCGCACCAGGAGATTCGACTTCGGATAGACGACGATGTAGTTCCCGGTGGTCCACGGACTCGGCCTGTCGGACTCGAAGACGACCTGCACGGACGACGTGTCCGTCGGGTACGTCTGCGGCTTGCCGCCGATCGAATAGAGCCGCAGGTACGACTGGGGGTCGGACACCGCCGTGCCGTTGACCGCGACCTCGGTGATCGTGGGCGTCGAGAGCGGCTTCGTCCGCTGCGCCAGCTCTGCTAGGAGCGCCGCGAGGCGTCCTTCGGGGTGCGACCACGTGGTCGGCTGGGCCCCTTCGCCGGGCTGCACGATCAGATGTCCGTCGGGCACGTAGAAGAACGGCAGCCGCCCGAAGACCTTGCCGTGGTCGCCGGCGAGCAGGTAGCCGCGGTACCAGCCGCCGGGCTTCGCGGGAGTCGCGATGGAGCCGCTGCCGCTGAAAGGCCCGCCGGGGCCCTCGGCGAGCATCGAGTCGCGCTGGGTGACACAGCCATCGGCGCCGCAGAGCTGCGCGCCGAGCAGCTCCTTGGCCTGCGCGGGCGCAGCGGCGAGCAGCGCCGTCAGGATCGATACGAGCACGAGCCTCTTCACGTTCGCCTCCTTCGGGATCTAACTTCTTATCCGGCGGGAGGGGAAAAACCTCACGGGGTATGGTGGGCCGGTGCTCGACCCCGGGGCGTTCAAGGCATACGACGTGCGTGGGCTCTATCCGACCGAGCTCGACGAAGCCGGCGCGTACGCGATCGGCCGTGCCTTCGTGGAGCAGTTCGAACCGGCCCGAATCGCCGTCGGGCGTGACATGCGGCTGTCGAGCCCGAGCATGGCGGGCGCAGTGCGCGAGGGCGCGGCCGACGGCGGCGCCGACGTGCTCGACGTGGGGATGGTCGGCACCGAGATGCTGTATTTCGCGGTCGGCGAACTGAGCCTGGACGGAGGCATCGCCGTGACCGCGTCGCACAACCCCAAGGAGTACACCGGCATGAAGATCGTGCGCGGCGGGGCGCTGCCGGTGGGCGGCGAGTCGGGCCTGCTCGACATCCGCGACCGGGCGGCCTCTGCCGACTGGCGCGACACCGCACGGGGCGAGATCAGCGAGGAGGACATCTGGGATCGCTTCGTCGAGGGGGTACTGTCGTTCGTCGACGTCGAGTCGTTGCGCCCCCTGCGGGTGGTGATCGACGCTGCAAACGGGATGGCGGGCGCGATGCTGCCGCCCGTGCTCGATCGGCTGCCGATGCTCGAGGTCGTGCGCTGCTACTTCGAGCCTGATGGCTCGTTTCCCAATCACGAGCCGAATCCGCTGCTGCCCGAGAACCGCGAGTTCATCATCGGCAGGACGACGGATGAGCACGCCGACTTCGGAGTCGCCTACGACGGAGACGCCGATCGCTGCTTCTTCGTCGACGACGCCGGCGGCTTCGTGCCGGGAGATTTCACGACCGCGCTCTTCGCGGAGTCGATTCTCGCCAAGGAGCCGGGTGGCAAGGTGATCTACGACGTGCGCGCCTCCTGGGCCGTGCCCGAGGCGATCGAGCGGGCGGGCGGCATTCCACTGGTGAATCGCGTGGGGCACGCGTACATCAAGCAGCGCATGCGCGAGGAGCACGCCGTGTTCGGCGGCGAGGTGTCGGCGCACTACTACTTCCGCGACTTCACCCAGGCCGACTCCGGCGTGGTGCCGTTCCTCCTGATGTGCGACCTGATCTCGAAACGCGGCAAGCTCAGCAACGTGCTCGCGTCACTGCGGACGCGCTATTTCATCACCGGCGAGATCAACACACCCGTCGCCGACGTCCGGTCGAAGCTCGAGGAGCTGGAAGAGCGCTTTGGCGCCGGCGGCCGCGTCTCGCATCTCGACGGGCTCTCCGTCGAGTTCGACGACTGGCACTTCAACGTGCGCCCGTCGAACACGGAGCCACTGCTCCGCCTGAACCTCGAGGCGCGATCGGAGGAGCTGATGAACCGCAAGCGCGACGAGGTGCTCGACGTGATCCGGTCGTGACCCTTGGATCGGCCCGGTGATCGAGCTTGGGCACGTCACCGAGCACAGGCCGCCGTTCAAGTACGCGGCCTACGCACGCGTCGCGTTCTCCGACACCGATGCGCAGGGGGTCGTCTACTACGGGCGCTACCTGCCCTACTTCGATCTTGCGCGCACCGAGTACCACCGCCATCTCGGCCCCGTGCACCTCGAGAACGTCGACTTCGCGATGCGCGCTGTCACCGTCGAGTACCACGCGGGCGCACGCTTCGACGACCTGCTCGAGATCTTCGTCCGCGTCGAGCGAATCGGGACGACGAGCATCACCTACGACCACGCCGCCTACCGCGTCGATGCCGAGGGCGACAGCGAGACGCTCATGGCAACCGCGAAAGCGACCCTCGTCTGCATCGCGCTCGACGAGCGCAAGGCGGTACCGGTTCCGGATGCCTTCCGGGAGCAGATCGAGGGCTTCCAGCTGTGAGCGGCGCTCCGTCCGCCGGGCCTCTATCGGCCGGGCGGAAGGCGCGGCCGCCGTTTTCCTCTCCCCTGCTCCTTGTAGGGGAGAGAGCGTGCGCGCGCTATCCCTCGATCGAGGAACCCCGCCC
>JALYLO010000465.1 GCA_030774175.1 Actinomycetota bacterium | reverse complement strand
TGCTTGGGGACCGCCCCGCGTGGCGCCGGGGCGAGCGTGCCGTGGAACGCGCTGCCGAGCACGACGAGCAGCATCGACCCCGGGTCGAGCGCGAGGAGCTTGGGATTGCGCGGCAGCTTCGCGACGTCTGCGGGCTGCATCAGGTTCTGGAGCGCCGTCGCGGCGGCCTTCGAGCGCCGCTGCGCCGGGTCGTAGTAGATCGTCGAGTGGAAGTAGTTCTGCGGGTTCGTGTTCGGATCGAGGTTGTTCGGCGGGGTCAGCGTCCGGTACCCGCGCTGCCCGAGCACGTATGACGCGTTCGCGGCCACCCCGGCGACGCCGCTGCCGTTCAGGACCGTCACGGTCACGGACGCGGGGGGAGGCGCCGTCAGTTTGATCTTGTGGCCGAGCGCAACCGCGTTTGCGACCTTCGACGACTGCACGTCGGGGTTCTCGAACTTGGCGACCGCCTGCTGGATGTCGGAGGTCGACGCCTGGCAGCCGAGCCCGCAGACGACGTTCTCGATCTTGTCCTGGAAGAGGTGGCCACCGGGAAGGGACTGCGCGAAGAGCGCGTACGAGATCACCTGGTCGCCCTGCAGGCTGCGGCCGCCCTCCCCCACCTCGATGTTCTTCGTGATCGTGCTGACGAGGCTCGGCAGCTTCTCGAACGAGAAGTTCCGCGCGACTTGTTCGCGGAAAGCACGTACGAACTCCTGCTGGCGGGCGAGGCGGTAGAGGTCTGAGTCGGTGTGGCGGAAGCGGACGAAGTCGAGCGCCTGCCCGCCCGAGAGCTTCTGGTAACCGGGCTGCAGGTTGATGTTCGCGAAGTTGTTCAGGTACGACCCGGTGTTGCGGTTGTAGTAGCGGCGGTCGACGTCCATCCAGACCCCGCCGAGCTTGTCGACGACCTCCTTGAAGCCATGGAAGTTGACCGTGATCAGGTAGTTGATCGGCAGCCCCGTGAGGTGGCGCACCGTCAGCACCGTTCCCTTCGCGCCGCAGCGCGAGTAGACGGAGTTGATGCGGTCGGTCGTCACGACGTGCCCGACCACGTCGGACTTCGACGAGCCGCAGTAGAGCGGCACGTCGAGGTCGCGCGGGAACGAGAGCAGCGAGATCGACCTCGATGCCGGGTCGGCGCGGATCAGCATCAGCGTGTCGGAGAGCGACGGGCGGCTCGACTCGACGCCCGCGCGGTGGTCGTAGCCGATCACGAGCGCGATCGCGGCATGGTGCGCGACCGGGACGTCGAGCGCGACGGCGGCTTTCTTCACGCCGGGCGTGTGCGCGCGAACAGCTGCGACGGACTGGTGGAAGTAGAGGTACCCGCCGCCGGCGATCCCGAGCGCGACGGAGGTGACGGCGAGGAACGTGATCAGCAGGATCCGACCGACGAGACCGAGACCGCTGCGTGCGGGGGGCGGCGGCTGGCGGTAGCGGGTGACGGGGCTGATCGTCCCCGGCGGGAGGACGGCGCCGCCGTTCCCGTTCGCACCGGCGCTGCGCCCGATGCCTCTCTTCATGGTCGTCCGCATAAACGAGTCGCGGCGCCCCTCGAGGCGCCTGCGCCGGAAGGATAGCCGACCCGCTGGTCAGCCCAGGTTGGGTGAGAGCCAGCGCTCGATCTCGGCCGGAGGGTAGCCCTTCCGCTCCGCATAGTCGTCGAGCTGGTCGCGCCCGATCCGGCCGACGGTGAAGTACTTCGCCTGTGGATGGGCCAGGAAGAGGCCGCTGACGGCAGCCGCCGGCAGCATCGCGAAGCTCTCCGTGAGCTCCATGCCTGCGCGCTCGGCGCCGAGCAGGTCGAAGAGCTTCTGCTTCTCGGTGTGGTCGGGGCAGGCGGGGTAGCCGAAGGCGGGCCGGATGCCGCGGAACGCCTCGCGGATCAGCGCGTCCGCGGGCAGTTGCTCGGCGGGCGCGTACCACTCCCGCCGGGCGCGCAGGTGCAGCCACTCCGCGAACGCCTCCGCCAGGCGGTCGGCGAGCGCCTTGACGACAATCGACGTGTAGTCGTCGTGGGCGGCGGTGTAGCCCTGCGACAGCTCGTCCGCACCGTGGATCGAGACGGCGAAAGCGCCCATGTGGTCGCCCGCCGGCGCGACGTAGTCGGCAAGTGAACGGTTCGGCCGCTCGTCCGCATGGTCGGCCTGCTGACGAAGCATGTTGAATCGCGTGTCTGCGACGAGAATGTCGTCGCCTTCTGCGTGCGCGGGCCAGTATCCGTAGACGCCTTGGGCGTGCAGCTGACGTTCGCGGACAACCTCGGCCAGCGCCTCCTGGGCGTCGTCGAAGAGCTCCTGCGCGGCCGGGTGCTCGAGGATCGCTGGGAACTTGCCCTTCAGGTCCCAGGCATGGAAGAAGAACTGCCAGTCGATGAACGGCACGAGCTCCGCGAGATCGGGCCTCACCTCCTGCGTTTCCGTGAAGGGCGGCGCCGGCAGGTCGTCGAACGGCACGCGCGCACGGTTCGCGCGCGCCCGTTCCAGCGGCAGCAGCGGCCTGCGGACCTTCTCGGCGTGCTGGACCCGGAGGCGCTCCTGCAGCTCTCGGTTGTCGACGTCGAGCTCTGCGCGCCGCTTCGGATCGAGCAACGCCGAGACCACATCGACGACACGACTTGCGTCGAGCACGTGCACGGTCTCGTTCCCGTACTCGGGCGCGATCTTCACCGCGGTGTGCTGGCGAGACGTCGTCGCGCCACCGACCAGGAGCGGCAGCTCGAGTCGCCGGCGCTTCATCTCGCAGGCGACGTCGACCATCTGGTCGAGCGACGGGGTGATCAGGCCCGAAAGCCCGACGATGTCGACGTTCTCGCGCTCCGCCGTGTCGAGGATCGTCTCCGCCGGCACCATGACGCCGAGGTCGATCACGTCGTAGTCGTTGCAGCCGAGGACGACACCGACGATGTTCTTGCCGATGTCGTGGACGTCGCCCTTCACGGTCGCGAGCAGCACCTTCCCCTGTGCGCCGTGCGTGCCGTCCTTCTCGGCCTCCATGTACGGCTGGAGGTAAGCGACCGCACGCTTCATCACGCGGGCCGACTTCACCACCTGCGGCAGGAACATCTTGCCGGATCCGAACAGGTCGCCGACGACGCGCATGCCGTCCATCAGCGGCCCCTCGATCACCTCGAGCGGCCGCGTCGCCTCCCGGCGCGCTTCCTCGGTGTCCTCCTCGACGAAGTCGACGATCCCGCGGACGAGCGCGTGCTCGAGCCGCTTCCCCACCGAAGCGTCACGCCACGAGAGGTCGACCTCGCGTCTGGTGCCGGCGCCGCGGACGTCCTCGGCCAGCTCGACGAGCCGCTCCGTGGCATCCGAACGCCGGTTGAAGAGCACGTCCTCGACGCGCTCCTTGAGCTCGGGCTCGATGTCCTCGTAGACGGCGAGCTGGCCGGCATTCACGATCCCCATGTCGAGCCCGGCGCGGATCGCGTGATAGAGGAACGCTGCGTGCATCGCCTCGCGGACGACGTCGTTGCCGCGGAACGAGAAGCTGAGGTTGGAGATGCCGCCCGACGTGCGCGCGCCCGGGCAGCGCTCCTTGATCAGCGGCAGGCTCTCGATGAAGGCAAGCGCATACCCGTCGTGCTCCTCGATGCCGGTTGCGACGGCGAGGACGTTCGGGTCGAAGATGATGTCCTCCGGCGAGAAGCCGACGTCGTGCACGAGCAGGTCGAAGGCGCGGCCGCAGATCTCGACGCGACGCTCCGTCGTCGTCGCCTGGCCCTCCTCGTCGAAGGCCATCACAACCACGCCGCCGCCGTAGTCGCGCGCTTTGCGCGCCTGGCGCAGGAAGTCCGCCTCCCCCTCCTTCAGCGAGATCGAATTGACGATGCCCTTCCCCTGGAGGCACTGCAGCCCGGACTCGATTACCGTCCACTTCGAGCTGTCGACCATGATCGGGAGCCGGGCCACCTCCGGCTCGGTGGCGATCACGTTCAGGAACGTGCGCATCGCCTCCTCGCCTTCGAGCAGGTCGGCGTCCATGTTGACGTCCAGCATGTTCGCGCCGCCGCGCACCTGCTCGAGCGCAACCGCGACTGCGGCGGTGAAGTCGCCTGCCTCGACGAGCCGCCGGAACCGCGCCGACCCGGTGACGTTCGTGCGCTCGCCGATCAGGACGAAGCCGGTGTCCTCGCCGATCTCGAACGTCTCGAGACCGCTGAACCGCGGCGCTCGCCGAGGCGACGGGACGCGCCGCGGCTCGAGCCCGCGCACCGCAGCGGCGATCGCCTTCGTGTGCTCCGGCGCCGAGCCGCAACACGAGCCGACCACGTTCAGGAACCCGTCGGCCGCGAACTCGCGCAGGAGCGCCGAGGTCACGTCGGGCGTCTCGTCGTAGCCGCCGAACGCGTTCGGCAGGCCCGCGTTGGGGTGGCACGAGACGAGGCACGGTGCGATCCGCGACAGGTCGGCGACGTACGGCCGCATCTCCTTTGCCCCGAGCGAGCAGTTGATCCCCACGATCAGGGGCTCGGCGTGCTCGACCGAGGTCCAGAACGCCTCGGTCGTCTGCCCGGTCAGCGTGCGGCCCGAGAGATCGACGATCGTGACGCTGATCCAGAGCGGCAGCTCGGGCGCGGTCTCCCGCGCCGCCACGATCGCCGCCTTCGCGTTCAGTGGGTCGAAGATCGTCTCGATCAGCAGCAGGTCGACGCCTCCCTCCGCGAGGCCACGGATCTGCTCGGCGTAGGCGGCCTTCACCTGGTCGAACGTGTGGGTCCGGAACCCCGGCTCATCGACCCGCGGAGAGAGCGTCAGGGCGATGTTCAGCGGGCCGACCGAGCCGGCGACGAACCGGGCGCCGGCTGACTCGCGTGCAATCCGTGCCCCGGCGACGTTCATGTCGTACACGGCAGCCTCGAGGCCGTAGTCCGCCTGGCCGATCGACGTAGCGGTGAACGTGTTCGTCGTGGCGATGTCCGCGCCCGCGGCGAAGTAGGCATCGTGCACCTCGCGGACGATCTCCGGCCGGGTCAGGTTCAGCAGGTCCGGATCGTTCAGGACGTCGCGCGGATGCTCCGCGAAGCGCTCGCCGCGGAAGTCCGACTCGGAGAGGCCGCGGCCCTGGAGGAGCACGCCCCACGCGCCGTCGAGCACGAGGATCCGCTCCTCGGCGAGCCTCCTGATCTCCGCTGCAGTCTCGCGCGCCATCTCAACCTCCGGCCGTGCCCAAAGAGGGACGCGGAGCGACGCTCGCGCGGGCTCTTTAGGCGTTTGGTAACCCGGTCGCCAAGCTGCCGTTCAAAGCTCTCCGGGGGCCCCCACTCTAGCGTGTCAACCGGAGCAGACGACCGTCTTGGCGTGCTCGACGGCTTCCTCGCGGCCGATCGGCTCGACGCCCGCCCCGGCCACGTCTGCGAGGACCGCCTCGAGAGCGGATGCGCTGCCGTGGACGTCGGCCAGCGCGGCGACGCGCATCCGGGTCGTTAACGGCCGGAGACGGAGAGCTGGTTCTCGGCGTGGCGGAGCCGCTGCTCCACCTGCCACCGGTCGGCTGTCGACTCCCCCCGCTCGATCGCGTCGAGCTCGGCCTGGGCCGTCTCGAGCTGCTCCCGCGCGCGCGCGTCGTCGACCTGCGCCGCGTCGACCGCATCGTCGACGAGCGCGATCGCCCGATCCTCGAGCACCTGGAAGAACCCGGGCCCGGTGGCGAACGTCAGCACCTCGCCCGCGCCGGGATGAATGCGGGTCGAGCCGGCCTTCAGGGTCGCGATCAGGGGCGCGTGGCGCGCGAGGACGCCGATCTCTCCGGCGGCGCCCGGCACGATGATCATCTCGGCATCGCCCTCGAACGCGGCACCGTCGGGCGTCACGAGCGAGACCGAGAACGTCCTGCGCTCGGCCATCAGCCCACCACGCTAGGCGCCGGCGCCGGACATCTGCTGGGCCCGCTCGACCGCTCCCTCGATCGCGCCGACCATATAGAAAGCCTGCTCGGGAAGCTCGTCGTGCTGGCCGTCGATGATCTCACGAAAGCCGCGGATCGTGTCCTCGAGCTTCACGTACTGGCCCGGGGTGCCGGTGAACTGCTCGGCCACGAAGTTCGGCTGCGACAGAAAGCGCTGGATCTTGCGCGCACGGGACACCGTCAGCCGGTCCTCGTCGGAGAGCTCCTCGATGCCGAGGATCGCAATGATGTCCTGAAGGTCCTTGTAGCGCTGGAGGATCTCCTGCACCTCCGTCGCGACCGCGTAGTGCTCGTCGGAGACGATGCCGGGCTGGAGAGCCCGTGAGGTCGAATCCAGGGGATCCACGGCGGGGTAGATGCCCTGCTCGACGATTGCTCGGCTGAGCACCGTGGTCGCGTCGAGGTGGGCGAAGGTGTTCGCCGGCGCCGGGTCGGTCAGGTCGTCTGCCGGGACGTAGATCGCCTGCACGGATGTGACCGCGCCCTTGTTCGTGGACGTGATGCGCTCCTGGAGCTGCCCCATCTCGGTGGCGAGCGTCGGCTGGTAGCCGACGGCGCTCGGCATGCGCCCGAGGAGCGCGGAGACCTCCGAGCCGGCCTGGACGAAGCGGAAGATGTTGTCGATGAAGAGCAGCACGTCCTGGCCCTGGTCGCGGAAGTACTCGGCCATCGTCAGGCCGGACAGACCCACGCGCAGGCGCGCGCCCGGCGGCTCGTTCATCTGGCCGTAGCAGAGGGCAACCTTGTCGAGCACGCCGGACTCCTCCATCTCGAGCAGCAGGTCGTTGCCTTCACGGGTGCGCTCGCCGACCCCGGAGAACACCGACACCCCGCCGTGCTGGAGCGCGATGTTGTGGATCAGCTCCTGGATCAGCACCGTCTTGCCGGTGCCGGCGCCGCCGAAGAGCCCGATCTTGCCGCCGCGTACGTAGGGCGCGATCAGGTCCATCACCTTGATGCCCGTCTCGAAGATCTCGACCTTCGGGACCAGCGCGTCGAACGCCGGCGGGTCGCGGTGAATCGACCACCGCTCCGTGCCTTCTGCGGGAGCAGGCTTGTCGTCGATCGGCTCGCCGAGCACGTTCCAGACCCGCCCGAGCGTGACGTCCCCGACGGGCACCGAGATCGGCGCCCCCGTGTCGACGACGGCGGTGCCGCGTGCGAGGCCGTCCGTTGCGTCCATCGCGACCGCGCGGACGCGGTCGTCGCCCAGATGCTGCTGCACCTCTGCGATCAGATGGGTCCCGTCGGGCCGCTCGATGCGCAGCGCCGAGTAGATGTCGGGAAGCCTGCCATGGAAGACGGCGTCGACGACGACGCCCTTGATCTCGAGCAGCTT
>JALYLO010000464.1 GCA_030774175.1 Actinomycetota bacterium | reverse complement strand
CCCGGGTCGTCGCCAGCAACAAGAACCCGGCGACCTGCGACGCCACCTCCGGCGCGTCGAGGTGTGCAACGCCGACTACGGCAATACCGGCTGGCTCGGCGTCGCGCAGATCTGGATCTACCGCGGCGGCAGCCATATCGCGCAAGGAACGGTGAAGCTGAACGACTACTACTTCAGCGGCGCCGGCAGCTCCTACGTTTACAACAACTCGGCCGAGGAACTGCACGTGGTCTGCCAGGAGGTCGGGCACACCTTCGGGCTCGACCACCAAAGCACGACAGGCGCCTCGCTCAACACCTGCATGGACTACTACCACAACACCTCCTCCGGTGACACCCAGTCGACCCACCCCAACCAGGGCGACTACGACGAGCTCAGCTGCATCTACGACCCGGCCTACGCCCACAAGACACTCGTGTCCGGCGGCCACAAGTGCAGGGGCACCGGTCACCTCGACTCGTTCGACTCCGCGGGAGGCGCCTTCGGCAGCTTCCCCGGCGCCGGCCCCTCATTCGTACCCGGAACGCAGGTCGGCGAGTCGAAGTACGTCGATCACCTGCCCGACGGGGGCCTGCTGATCACGTGGATCACCTGGGCCAACCGCTAAAGCCACTCGAGGCGGGGGCCGGCTCGGCCGCGCCCCCGCGTCGTCTCCTCTTCACAGCGATCGCCGCCGCCGCACTCGCGATCGCCGCACCGCCGGCGCTGGCTTGGCAAGGCCCGCCCAAGGCATCACCACCCACCGCGCCCTCATCCGGAGCGCCGCCCCCCGCTTGGATCGAGACGCAGGCGCAGTCCGCCTGGCTCTTCTACGGCAGCTACTGCTGGCAGACCATGTGCGTCGACCTGATCCCACCCGAGACACGGCCCAGCCTGCCGACCTTCACCGTCGTCCGAAGACGTACCGTCCGCGTCCACCTCCGCTTCGTCGCAACCTCCGCCACCGTCAGCATCGACCGGCGCAAGGTGTCCGCCAGCTTCAACGCTCGCACACGAATCGTGTCGTGGTCAGCAAACCGGGCCGGGATCCTCACGATCTCGGCGCGGTCCGCTGCCGGCGACGCCAGCTACGTCGCGCGCCTCCGGGTGCGTTAACAACGGGTCGGCAGGAACTCGAGCGCACGCCGACCGACAGGAACGTGAGCGTGCACCGGGCCCTCCTCGTCGACCCCGCGATCGTGGCGTCCCGCGCCCGGCTCGACACCCGCGCGGGGAACCGCGCACTGCTGAGCAACGTGCGCAAAGGCATCACCTGGATCGCAGCTGGAGAAGGAACGATCTGGCTCGCCGTACAGCGCTAACCGTTAGGGAGAACGCATCCGCAACCGTCGCCGAAGAACTCGCGTCGGGACAGGCGTATTCGACAAGTGACGTACGCGACGGCACGTGCGATGAGCAGCCGGATGTCGGGGCCGAAGATGACCTTGCCCGCGACCTGGAGGCGTCCGTTGCCGGACTACTCGTTCCGTCCGGCGCGCGGTCTTCGAGCTCGAACGCGTGACCCCCAATAAGACCAACTGGGCGTCCAACGGACTGGCCCCTCTTCCGATAGCTGGGCGGCACCGCAACAGCCCCGCCGAACGCGAACGACGGAAGATCGAAGCCGAAAAGCGCCGCCAACGCCGAGCCGCCAAAGCCACAACCGAGCTCAAGCTCGCCGCCTAACAATGAACACGTTTCCGGTGCAACATTACGAGAGGCCGCACTAGGAAGCGCGCGTCTCGCTGCGATGGTGCCGGTCGAGCTTCGTGCCCGCCGCGTCGACGTCGAGTCGGGTGTCACGCTCGGAGCCGCGGCGGAGGACGTGCAAATGACGGATCCGGCTCGCGGCGAGCGCTTCGAGCATCCGCCGCTCGACCGCCTGGGCGCTTTGATGTTTCACTCCAGCGGATTGTGCCGCACTCGCGCAACTCACGGGACGCGACTCGCTGGACGCGGCTGGCGTACCTACCTTGCGTGGTGGCGCAGCGGCCTCACTTGTCTCGCAGTCTGTGTCGGTATCGGCCGGATCGTGCCGTCGCATGTCGAGGTCGTGAACTGCCCTACGAGACGGTCGGTGCGGGGTTCGGCGCGCTCGGGCTGGCGTTCATTCGTGGTCGGTTACCTTCGCACGCGGGCGGTCGACGCCGCTCTCGATCGCGGCGAGTTCGCTAGGTTCGGAACGTTGCTCCCCGCGGTTCTTCTGCTGGCCGGCGTCGCGCTGGCTCTCGCGACGATCGGCCT
>JALYLO010000463.1 GCA_030774175.1 Actinomycetota bacterium | reverse complement strand
GGCCTGCGTCGAGGCCGTGAACTCGCCCACGATCTCATCCGGGCGCATCGGGTTGACGCGCGTGTACGTGGCGCCGGACGCGGAAGGCACCCACGCGCCGCCGACGTAGTTGAGGCGTGCGGCACGGGTTTGCGCGGCACTGCTCTCCCTGACACGGCTCGGGGCGTCGACAGCGTCGCTCATTTGGTCACCTTTCGTCGTCGGGCCGGGTGCGCTTCCACCGTAGCGGCCATCACGCCGCGACCGTGTTGGTGAGGATGCCGATCCCGTCGATCTCGATCTCCACGACGTGGCCCGGCTCGAGCGTGTACTCGTCGGGAGGAACGAGGCCCGTTCCCGTCAGCAGCACGGAGCCCGGGGGCACCGGGTTGTCGCGCATCACCCAGTCGGCGAGCTCGCGCGGGGTCCGCCTCATCTTCGCGGTGGAGGTCTCGCCCGCAAAGAGCTGCCCGCCGTCGCCGTCCGTGATGCGCAGCCGGATCGGGAACGGTGCGTCCCAGTCGTCCGGCACGGCGAGGGCGGGCCCGATCGCGCACGCGCCCGCGAAGATCTTCGCCTGCGGGATGTAGAGCGGGTTCGCGCCTTCGATGTCGCGGCTCGAGACGTCGTTCCCGATCGTCACCGCGACCGGCTTTCCGCCCTCGCCAAGCACGACCCCGAGCTCGGGCTCCGGCACCGTCCAGCGCGCATCGCTGCGCACCCGGATCGTGCCGCCGGGCCCGACCGTGCGGCGCATGCCCGCGTCCTTCAGGAAGAGCTCCGGCCGGTCGGCCTCGTAAACGAGTGCGTAGACGTCGCGCGCGTCGGTCTCGGCCTCCTCGAGCCGAGCGTCCCGGCTGCGCTCGTAGGTGACGCCGGCGCACCAGATCTCCGGCGCTTCGACCGGCGGCAGCAGGTCGAGCCCCGCGAGCGGCACCGTCCGTTCGATCTCGCCGTCGCCGCGAAGCGCCGCGAGCGGGTCGTCGTGGTCGAGCACCCACACCGTCTCCGGGTCGACGACCTGTCCGACACGTGCGCCGAGCTCCGGGAAGACCGCGCGGAGGAACCGGATCAATACGTCGCCCGCCCGCCCGAGATGTCGAAGCAGGCGCCGGTCGAGAACGAGAGCTCGTCGCTCGCGAGCCAGCAGATGAGCGCAGCGACCTCGCTCGGCTCGCCGATCCGCGCGAGCGGGATGCGGGCCGTCATGTATGCGATGTGCTCTTCGGAGATCTGGCCGAGGATCGGCGTGTTGATCACCGCGGGGGCGATGCAGTTGACGAGGATGCCGGAGCCGGCGACATCCTTGCCGATCGCCTTGGTCAGCGCGATCACCGCGCCCTTGGAGGACGAGTAGGCGCCGGCCATCGGGTTCCCCTCCTTGCCGGCGATCGAGGCGACGTTGACGATCCGGCCGTACCCGCCCGCTTTCATCTTCGGGATCGCGGCGCGATTGGCGTAGAAGAGGCCGTTCAGGTTGATCGCGTGGACGCGCTCCCACTCCTCGTCCGAGACGTCCTCGGTATGCGCGGAGTCGCCGCCGACGCCGGCGGCGCAGACCAGCACGTCGAGCCGCGGCAGCCGCTCGACGGCCGCGTTCAGCTGGGCCGAGTCGCGCACGTCGTCGCCGTGTGCGAGGTCGAAGACATGCACCTCCGCTCCGTCTCCGCGCAGCCGCGCCACCGTGGCGGCGCCGATGCCGCTCGCGCCGCCGGTGACGAGCGCGACCCGTCCGTCGAAGGCGTAGTGGTTGCTCATGTCGCATTTCTATACGGTTTTCGGCGTGAGCTTCGACCCACACCGGAACTACCCGCTCGGGTCCGAGCGACCGGATCTCGTGACGACACCCGGGGGCCTGAGGCTGGACGAGCTGACGCTGCACGGCGCCGGGGTGCAGGCGTCCGAGCTCCGGGCGACTCCTCGGACGCTGCGGTTCCAGGCCGAGGTGGCCGGCGCGGCGGGCCGGTGCCAGCTCGCCGATAACCTCCGGCGGGCGGCCGAGCTCGCGCCCCTCCCCGACGAGACGATCCTCGAGATCTACACCGCGCTCCGGCCGCGCCGCTCCTCCGCCGGCGAGCTCGAGACGTGGGCTGGACGCCTCGAGGCCCTCGGCGCGCCGCTGAACGCGGAGTTCGTGCGCGACGCCCTGCGCGTCTACGCCACGCGGGGCCTTCTTGCACCCTGAGGAGCGGTCCGCCCGCTACCTGGCGCGCGAGGAGCGCGCGCTACGCCGCGAGGTGCTGATCGAGCCGCTCGCCGAGCTCGGGCTCGTCGCGATGGACGGCCCCAACGACCCCGAGCCGTCGCTCGTGATCTCGGCAGGTGAGGTCGTCGAGATCGACGGGCGCAGCCGGGAGGGCTGGGATGCGCTCGACCACTTCATCGCCCGGTACGGGATCGACCTCGAGGTGGCGCGGGACGCAGCCGAGCTGGACGACGTCGAGATCGCCCGGAGCCTGGTGGACCTCGACGTGCCGCGGGCGGAGCTCGTGCGCCTCTCGCGCGGCCTGACGCCGGCCCGGCTCGCGCACGTGATCGGGATGCTCGACCCGGTGGAGCTGATGTTCGCGCTCAAGAAGCTCCGGGCGCGCCGCGCGCCGGCGAACCAGGCGCACGTCACGAACCTGAAGGAGAACCCGGCCCTCCTGGCTGCGGACGCCGCCGAGGCCGCCGCCCGCGGGTTTGCCGAGCTCGAGACGACCGTCGGTGTCTCTCGCTACGCGCCGCTGAACGCGATCGCCCTACTCGTCGGCTCGCAGACCGGCCGGCCCGGCGTGATGACCCAGTGCGCGGTCGAAGAGCGCCTGAACCTACGCCTCGCGATCCAGGGCCTCGTCACCTATGCGGAGACCCTGTCGGTCTACGGGACCGAGGCGGTCTTCGTCGACGGCGACGACACGCCGTGGTCGAAGGCGTTCCTTGCGTCGGCGTACGCATCCCGCGGCGTCAAGGTGCGGTTCACCTCCGGCGGCGGCTCCGAGGCGCTGATGGGCGAGTCGGAGGGCAAGTCGATGCTGTACCTGGAGGCCCGCTGCCTCTCGCTGATCCGCGCCGCCGGTTCGCAGGGGGTGCAGAACGGCTCGATCTCCTGCGTCGCGCTCGTCCTCGCGCTGCCCGGCGGGACGCGCGAGGTGCTGGCAGAGAACGTGCTCGCCGCCTGGCTCGATCTCGAGGTCGCCTCGGGCAACGACGCGATCGCGAGCCACTCCGAGATCCGGAAGACCGCCAAGCTGATGGGGCAGTTCCTCCCCGGCACGGACTTCGTGACCTCGGGCTACTCGTCCATGCCGCGCTACGACAACATGTTCGGGGGCGGCAACTACGACTCGCACGATCTCGACGAGTGGCTGACCCTCCAGCGCGACTGGCAGGTCGACGCGGGCATCGAGCCGCTGGCAGAAGACACGGCCCTGGCGATCCGCGAGCGCGGGGCGCGCGCGGTGCAGGCGGTGTTCGCGGAGCTCGGGTTCCCCGCGATCAGCGACGAGGAGGTGCGGCTTGCGACGACCTGCCTCGACTCGCGGGACCTCCCCGACCGCGACCGCGCGGCCGATGTGCTCGCGGGCGACCGTGTGCTCGGCGAGCGCATCAGCGGCCTCGAGGTTGCGACTGCGCTCGAGCGGCGTGGATTCCCCGAGGTCGCCGCCGCCGTCTTCGACATGCAGCGCCAGCGGGTCGCGGCCGACTATCTGCAGACCTCGGCAGTCATTCGCGAGGACGGCACCGTCAGCTCCGCCGTCAACGACCCGAACAGCTACTCCGGGCCGGGCACGGGCTACCGGCTGGAGGGGGAGCGCTGGGAGCGGCTCCGCCGGCTGCCGTACGCGATTGACGCGCGCCTGCTCGGCGGCGCGCCGCCCGGCGAGCCCGTCGTGCGCGAGACGGGCCCGGCGCTGCGCGGCGAGCGGCCCGACGAGGTGGTGGTCGCGGTAGGCCCGGCGTTCGCCGGCGTGCTCGGAGAGACGATCAGCGGCCTCGCGCACGGCGACGTGCTCGCGGCGCTGCTCGACGGCATCCGCAGCGAGGGAGCGACCCCGCGGCTCGTCCGCGTCCGCCGGTCCGCCGACGTCGCGTTCATCGGGCACGACGGTGCACTGCTCTCGGGCTCGGGGATCGCGGTCGGGCTGCAAGCCAAGGGGACGGCGTTGATCCACCGGGGTGACCTGGAGCCGCTCGACAACCTCGAGCTCTTCGGAATGGCGCCGTCGCTGACGCTCGAGTCGTACCGGCAGATCGGCGCGAACGCCGCCGGCTACGCGCTCGCCCGGCCCGTCGCGCCGGTGCCGACCGTGCTCGACAACTTCGCGCGGGCGAAGCTGATCGTACGCACGACACTGCTGCATGCCCGCGAGGCGGCCGAGGTCGTCCCGGGTGCGGCGCCAGTCGAGCTGGCCCTTGCCGCCGCGCCCACGCTCGCGTCGGCCTGACGTCCGCCTGTCGGACTGGTTCCAGTCGCGGGGTTGTCGGAACCACCGACTCGTGTCGCCTTCACCCGAACGAACGCGTGAGGCGTAAGGACTCTGGCGCACGCAACGGCGGTCTTCCTCATAGAGCCGCGCGCGTCAGCAGACGCGCTTCTCGTCGGCCTCGAAGTCTTGCAGGACGCTGCTGCCGATCGGCGGTACCTCTGGCAAGCGGCGGATCGCGTCCTGGACGACCGCGCAGGGATAGACGCCGTCGATCCGACCATCTGCGTACCAGTCGTTGAAGAACGCACGGCGCTCAGCCGACGTGACGGCGCGTGGACGTTGTGAACGATCAGCGGCGCCTGTACCGCCGCACGCTGCCACGCCCACCACTTGGCACACCAGCATGCACGCAAGAGCTACGCGCATCGCATCACGACGAGGACACTACGAAGCGCGCGTGAGCAGGCCGTATGCCGTTCGTAAACTTGGCGCGTGTCAGGGGGCAGGAGGATCCGTCAAGGGAAAGCTGGAAGTGCCAGATGATCACCGAAGGCTTGTCCCGCCACAACGCGTTCGTGGCCTCGATGGCTCGCGCGTGCAGCTGCCAGATGCTGAACGGCTCCCCAGGAACATAGTCCGGCAACCGAACACCGTCATGAATTGTTGTGCCATCCTCGCCCAGCAGCGGAGAAGGAACTGTCGGCTCTTCGCAGCGCCGCACTTGGTAACGGAACGGCGAGGGGC
>JALYLO010000462.1 GCA_030774175.1 Actinomycetota bacterium | reverse complement strand
GGCGAGCCCGAGCCGCTCGGGCGTGGGGGCGGGCTCCGCCTCGCCGCCGCGCAGCGGCAGGAGCGCGGTCCGGTCTACGCACTGAACGGCGATGAGCTTCTCGGCGTCGATCTTCGCGATCTGCTCGAGCGCCATCGCCGGCGCGGTCCCGCCGCAACGCTGGTCGTCTCGCAGGTGCGCTCGCCGTTCGGCGTCGTCGAGCTGAATGACGACGACACGATCGCCGGCTTCCGCGAAGCGCCGCTCCTGCCCCAGTGGGTGAGCTCCGGCGTCTACGTCCTCGACGACGAATGCATCGCGCGGCTGCCAGAGCGCGGCGATCACGAGGCAACGACCTTTCCGGAGCTCGCGGGGGACGGCAAGCTCCTCGCCTACCGGAACACGAGCTTCTGGATCACCGTGAACACGCCGAAGCAGCTCCGCGAGGCGGAGGAGTTCGTCCGGGCACATCCGGAGCTTGCGGCGGTTGCGGCGTGAGTCTCGAGTCTCCGAATCTGCTGAATCTCGATCGCTGGGCTTCGGATACGCGGCGTGTCGAGAAGCCGTGGGGGTGGGAGCTGATCTGGGCGCAGACTGAGCAGTACGTCGGGAAGGTGCTCTTCGTAAAGGCGGGCCAGTCGCTCAGCCTGCAGTTCCACCGCATCAAGGACGAGGCGTGGTACGTCCAGTCCGGGCGCGCGAAGCTCGAGCTCGGCGACACGGGCGAGGCTGTGCTGCAGGAAGAGGTCGTCTCGGCACCGGCGTTCTTCCATTTTGCGCCGGGCACCGTGCACCGCGTCACGGCGATCGAGGACACGACGATCGTCGAGGTCTCCACACCGGAGCTCGATGACATCGTCCGCCTCGAGGACAGGTACGGCCGCGAAGGGACGTCGGCGCCCTGAGCGACGAACAGCCTCTGGTCGAGGAGCAATACCGCACGACGTCCAACCTGCGTGCGCGCATCGCGATGCACGACCGCTTCTCGACGAATCCGTCGTCGTATCCGCGCTGGGTCTTCGACGGCTATGACTTCGGCGACGATGCCGACGTCCTCGAGGTCGGTTGCGGTGAGGGGGTGATCTGGCGCGTGAACGCGGAGCGGATTCCCGAGGGCTGGCGGCTCACGTTGACTGACATGTCGGAGGGGATGGTCGAGGCCGCTCGCGACGTCCTCGGCGATCGAGCGCTGTACGGAGTCGCAAGCGTCGAGGAGCTGCCGTTCGCCGACGAGTCGTTCGACGGCGCGATCGCGAACCACATGCTCTTCCACCTCGAGGATCGGACGCGCGCGTTGTCGGAGATCCGTCGCGTCCTCCGGCCTGGAGGGTTGTTCGTCGCCACCGCGATCGGACGCGATCACCTCCGCGAGCTGTGGGAGCTCGAGCCGCCTGGCGACGGGATCTGGTCGAAGACGCGCGAGCGCTTCACGATCGAGCTCGCTCGCGGCGAGCTCGCGCCGTTCTTCGCGGCGATCGAGCTCGAGCGCTACCCCGACTCGCTGGAGGTCACCGACGCCGAGGCGCTGGTCGACGTCTTCCGCTCGCGCGGGGACGTGGCGGAGAAGCGGCTCGCCGCGATTCTGGAGCATGTCGCCGAGGCAATCGACCGTGACGGCTCGTTCCATGTGACGAAGGACACAGCTCGGATTCGCTGCCGAAAGCCTTGACACGGTTGTGTTAATGTTCGCGGCCGTGGACGGAATGCGGGTCAGCGAAGCTGCCGGACGCTCCGGCTGGTCGCCGAGGATGCTGCGCTATCTCGAGCGGACCGGGCTGCTGGTCCCGCGCCGGAGCCCGTCCGGCTACCGGCTCTACGGCTTGCGGGAGCTGAACCAGCTCCGCTCGCTCGCGGAGCTGCGGCGGCGCTTCCGCGTCGATATCTCGGACCTCGCCTTTGCGGCGCGCCTTCGGCGCGAGCCTGACCTGCGTGCCGCGGTCGACACCTGGTTCGCCGGCAACGAAAACGCGCTCGAATGGGAACAGCGCAAGCACGAGCGGCTGCTCGCCGCCTGACAGAGAGGAAACGATGGCTACAACGAAGCGGTACGACGTAAAAGACCTCGCCCTAGCGGCGGAAGGCGTGCGGCGGATCGAGTGGGCGGACCGGCAGATGCCGGTGCTCGCGGCGATCCGGCAGCGCTTCGAGACCGAGCAGCCGTTGAATGGCTACCGGATCTCCGCCTGCCTGCATGTCACGACGGAGACGGCGAACCTGATGCGCACGCTCAAGGCCGGAGGTGCGGACGTCGTGCTTTGCGCTTCGAATCCGCTGTCGACGCAGGACGACGTCGCCGCAGCGCTCGTCGACGAGTTCGACGTCAGCGTCTTCGCGATCAAGGGCGAGGACAACGACACGTACTACGCGCACATCGAGGCGGCCGTCGATCACAAGCCGCATCTGACGATGGACGACGGCGCCGACGTGATCGGCGTCCTTCACTCGCATCGTCGCGAGCAGCTCGGTGACATCATCGCCGGCACCGAAGAGACGACCACGGGCGTGATTCGGCTGAAGGCGCTCGAAGCCGACGGCGCGCTCGGCTTCCCGATCATCGCCGTCAACGAGGCGAACACCAAGCACCTCTTCGACAACCGTTACGGCACGGGCCAGTCGACGATCGACGGCATCATCCGCGCGACGAACGTTCTGCTCGCGGGGAAGCGCTTCGTCGTGGCCGGTTACGGCTGGGTTGGCCGTGGCGTCGCGTCGCGCGCACGCGGCATGGGCTCGCTGGTCGTCATCACCGAGGTGGATCCGCTCCGCGCGCTCGAGGCTGCCGGCGTTCTGCACGGCGTATTCGGCGGCAAGTGCTTGGTTCGCGAACGACATGTCCATCACGAGCGCCGGGTGGCCCTCGGCCGCCGCGAGGTTGACCAGCCGACCGTCGGCG
>JALYLO010000461.1 GCA_030774175.1 Actinomycetota bacterium | reverse complement strand
GGTGCGAAGATGTGGGCAAGTGTAGCTCACCTCTTCTAGAGGCTTGATGTGGATTGGGGTGCTTGCGGGGATGGCTCAGACCAAGCAGGTCGCACGGGGCGGGCGCAGGGCATAGCGGTGCCTACGTTCAAGCCCGACCCGGGCGAGATACGCCGCGTCTGAGCCACCAGCCGCGAGTGCGCGTGCATTTCACATCAGGCCTCTGGCCTGGAGAGCTACCGCGACCCTCGTCAGAGAGCTACGCTCCTCCGCTGTGAAGGCAATCGTGATCGGCTGCGGCCGGGTGGGTTCGACGGTCGCGCTCCAGCTGCAGGGCTCGGGTTGGGACGTGACGGTGATGGACGAGAACGAGGACGCCCTCGGGCGGCTCGGCGAGCACTGGTCCGGCGGCTTCCTGGTGGGGCACGGCATGGACCTCCAGCAGCTGCGCCAAGCGGGGATCGAGGAGGCAGACGCGGTCGTCGTCACCACCGACGGCGACAACACGAACATCGTGATCGCGCAGGCCGCGCAGAAGATGTTCGAGGTTCCGACAGTGGTCGTGCGCGTGCTCGATCCGGCGCGTGCGCAGTTCTACGCCGCGCGCGGCATGCGGATCGTCTGTCCGACGTCGGCGGCGATCGAGACGCTCGTCGAAGCGGTGCGCGCGACCGAGGACAGGATCCCCGTCTGATGTACGTCCTGATCGCAGGCGGAGGGAAGGTCGGCGCGAACCTGACGCGATCGCTCCTTCGGGGCGGCAACGAGGTGACGCTGATCGAGCAGCGACCGTATCGCTTCGAGAAGCTCGAGGCCGAGTTCGAGCACCAGGTGATGCGCGGCGACGCGACCGAGCTGTTCGTGCTCGAGCGGGCGGGGATCAAGCGGCCGCCCGACCTGCTCGTGGCGGCGACCGGCGACGACGAGGACAACATCGTCATCTGTCAGCTGGCGCGCGAGAAGTACGGCATCAGCAACGTGATCGCGCGCATCAACGATCCCCGCAACCAGCCGTACTTCGACCTGCTGGGCATCTCGCCGACCGTGTCGGCGACAGGCGCGATCATGGGACTGATCGAGCACGAGGTACCGGAGCACGGCCTGATCCACCTGCTCGAGCTGCGCAAGGAGAACCTGGAGATCGTCGAGGTGACGATCGACAAGACGGCGAACTGCCAGGGCAAGCGCGTACGTGCGCTGAAGCTGCCCGAGGGCGCGCGCCTGATCTCGATCGTCCGTGACGGCAAGGCCGAGATCCCGGACGAGGAGACCCAGCTCGTCGTGGGCGACCAGGTGCTGGCGATCCTCGAGCCCGGCAAGGAGGACGAGCTCCGGCGAATCCTCCTCACGGACTAGCCTCCGGGAGGCGCGCTACCTTGTGGGCGTGCGCCGCCCAGCGACGCCCATCTTGCTCGCCTGGTTCGCGATCGCCGCCGGCCTCGTCACGATCGTTTCCGCGCTGACCCCGGAGGCGGCCGACCGCCTCGACCTCGTCCGCGGGGTGCTGCCGCCCGGCGTCCCGTCCGCCGCACGCACGCTCGCCCTTGCCCTCGGGTTCGGGATGATCTGGCTCTCCCGCGGACTGGCACGCCGGAAGCGCCGCGCCTGGTATCTCGCCGTCGCCGTCGTGGCGGCATCGGCCGTGGCCCATCTTGCCAAGGGGCTCGACTTCGAGGAGGCAACGGTGCACCTCGCCCTGCTCGTCGCGCTGTTCCGCGCCCGCCGGCGGTTTGTCGCGCCCGGCGACCCGACGACCGTCCTGCCGCTCGTTCAGGTCGGGCTCGCGCTCGCGATCTGCGTGCCGCTGCTGGCGGTGTACCTCCACGACAACGACGCCTACTCGGAGCGGATCGAGATCGCCCTGCTGATCCTGATCGGCGGCCTCGCAATCCGCGCCTTCTGGTTGTGGTTCCGGCCGTTCCCGGTCGCGCCGCCTGAGGACGACGAGCGGGAGCGTGCAGCCGAGCTCGTGCAGGAGCATGGCAGCGACAGCCTCGCCTACTTCGCGCTGCGCCGGGACAAGTGCTACTTCTTCTCACCGAGCGGCAAGTCGTTCCTGGCCTACCGGCTGGTCGGCAGCACCGCTCTCGTCGCCGGCGACCCGATCGGCGAGGAGGCGGAGCGGCACGACCTGCTCGCCGAGTTCCTGCGGGTCGCGCACACGAAGGGCTGGCGCGTCGCCGTCGCGGGCGCGTCCAGCGAGGCGCTCGCCGACTACGTAGCGCTCGGTTTCAAGTCGATCTATCTCGGCGACGAGGCCGTCATCCGCCCGGCTGAGTTCACGCTCGAGGGACGCGCGATCCGCAAGGTTCGCCAGTCGGTCTCGCGCCTGGAGAAGAACGGCTACGCGGTGCGCGTGCTCTCGACCGCCGACGCCGGCGAGCCCCTGCGCTGCGATCTGCGCGAGGTTTCGGAGGAGTGGCGCGGCAACTGGCCCGAGCGCGGCTTCACGATGGCGATGGACGCGCTGTTTCTCTATCCGGACACGGTGCTCGCCGTCGCGATCGGCCCCGACGGCTCGGTGGGCGGCTTTCTCCAGCTCGTACCCTCGCCGGCGAGCGAGGGCTACTCGCTCGCGTCGATGCGCCGGCGCAAGGACACGCCGAACGGGCTGATGGAGTACCTGATCACCGAGACCGTGTCGTGGGCGCGCGAGCACGCCGTGATGGAGCTTTCGCTGAACTTCGCGGTCTTTGCCGACTTCCTGCACGCCGAAGAGGCTGCGACGCGCTGGTCGAAGGCTTTCCGCTGGCTGCTCCTCAAGGCCGATCGCCTCTTCCAGGTCGAGCGGCTGCACAGCTTCAACCGCAAGTTCTTCCCGCGCTGGCGCCGCCGGTACTTCTGCTTCGAGCGCTGGGGTGACTTCCCGCTCGCCGGGCTCGCGTACCTGCACGCCGAGTCGCTGCTGACGCCGCCCCTCCCCTGGGTGAAGACGCAGGACCTGACCGCGCAGTGAAACGGCTCGCCCTGCTCGCGCTCGTCGTGCTGGCGAGCGTCCCGGCGATCGCGTCTTCGGGCGGTGCGACCGGCGACTGGAGCCGGTTCGGATACGACGCGGCGCGCCACAGCAGCTCGCCGGATACGAAAATCACCTCCCAGAACGTGTCGAAGCTCACGCGTGCCCGCGTGGGTCTTGACGGAACGGTCGACTCGTCGCCCATCTATCTTCACGCGGTCACCGTTCGTGGTGCGACGCACGATGTGCTCGTGATCACGACCACGTACGGAAGAACGGAGGCGCTCGACGCGAATAGCGGCGACGTTCTGTGGCGGTTCACCCCGCCGTCCTACGGGGCTCTTGCCACCACGTACCGCATCACGAACGCCACACCGGCCGCCTCGACCGATCGTAAGGCCGTCTATGCCGCCGCGCCGGACGGGCGTATCCGGAAGCTGCGCGTCTCGGACGGCAAGATCCTGTGGACGACCGCGATCACGCGCGACCCGAGACGCGAGAAGATCACGTCGTCGCTGAACGTCTCGCGCGGCTTGGTGGTCGCCGCGACAGGCGGGTACATCGGCGACGAACCGCCATACCAGGGTCACGTGGTGACGATGGCGGAGCGGACGGGGAGGATCGCCCACGTCTGGAACTCGCTCTGTAGCGATCGCCATGCGCTGATCGTGCCGCGGACGTGCTCGTCGAGCGACTCGGCGATCTGGTCACGCAACGGCGCGGCGGTCGATCCCGCGAACGGCACCCTCGTGATCGCCACGGGCAACGGCCCGTGGAACGGTCGAACGGACTGGGGCGACAGCGTGATCATTCTCGCGCCGGACGCGTCGCGCATGCTCCGCCACTGGACGCCGACGAACCAGAAGGACCTCGAGAGCTCCGACGCCGACCTCGGCTCCACGAGCCCGGCCTTCCTCGACGCCGGCTACGCGGTCCAGGGCGGAAAGGACGGCAAGCTGCGCCTCCTGCAGTTGCACCGGCTTCCCGGCGTGAATGCGAAGACCGGCGGCGAGTTGCAGACCGTCGCGACGCCTGGCGGCAGCGGCCTGTTCAGCGAACCGGCGGTCTGGAAGGGAACGTGGGTCTTCGTCGCGACCGACGGCGGAACGGCGGCGTGGCTCCTGCGCGGCGGGCGGCTGCACTCCGTCTGGTCGAACAGCAACGGCGGCACGTCCCCGGTCGTTGCCGGCAACCTGCTCTACGTCGCGGGCAACGGCTCCGTGAACGTCTACGTCCCGGCGAGCGGCAAGCAGGTCGCGACGCTGCCCTCCGGCTCGGTGCACTGGCAGAGCCCGATCGTGGCCGACGGCCGCGTCGCGATGCCCGAGGGAAACGCGAACGAGCACTCGACGAGTGGCGCGCTGAACATCTACCGCGAGCCGTAGTTCGCGGAGGGTTGACCTTGCGAAAAACTCCCGCCCGGGTGGCGGGTCGAGCCACCCGGGCGGGCCATCCAGCAACTCGTCACGAATCAGCTTTGCGGATTTCGCCGATCCGGTGCACCGTCGAGCCACATCGTCCGTGAGGACGTTGAGGGAGGGTGGTCGGGTGCAGTATTCGCTGCTGGGTTCCTTCTGACGGCCAAGGCGAGCAGCCGTCGGTCGTTGTCGAGGACATAGCCCCCGTCGATCGAGGAGTCGGGATCGGGCCAGTGCGCGAGCGCCGCGAGCAGCGCCTCGTGCGCGTTTCCACCACCGAAGGGCAGCACGATCGCCGGGCCGCCGTTCTCGCTGAGAAGCTTGATCGCTCC
Organism: Actinomycetota bacterium; assembly: GCA_030774175.1. The sequence continues at coordinate 1,143 of JALYLO010000461.1, read as the reverse complement.
GAGCGCGGGCCGGACGGGCGCTGGAGCCAGCGCCTCGACGTTCGATAGAACTGCCAAACGCATCTGCCACTCCCGTTGCAGGCCGACCTTGGCCGGTGGAGGACAATCACTCCGCCCCGCACGGGTCTGTGGGAGGACATGCCGTCCGTCTCCTATGTTGAGCCGGACTGACCCTCGACCGTTCCGGCGCTTCCGAAACGGAACCAAAGACGCTAGCATAAATTCCACAAACTGCCCAGAACCCGCAGTTGCACTTTTGGAGGTACGTGCCGGACCAAGACCTGCCGCAGCCGTTGCGCGTCCTGATCGCGAATGAGCGTCGCGACCGACTGGAACTCCTCGCCCAGGTTGTGATCGGGCTTGGCCATGAAGTCGTCGCTCGCGAAGTCGACGTCGGCGAGGTTGCCGAGGTGACCACGCGCGAGTATCCCGACGTCGCCCTGGTCGGGCTCGGCCTCTCCTCGGAGCACGCGCTCGGGCTGATCGGTGAGATCGTCGCCGAGGCCTCATGCCCGGTCATCGCGATCCTGCACGCCGCCGACCCCGACTACGTGCGTCAGGCCGCGCGGCGCGGCGTCTTCGCCTACATCATCGAATCGACGCCCGAGGAACTCCAGGCGGCAATCGAGATCACCCTGCAGCGCTTCGGCGAGTTCCGGCGCCTGGAGGGCGCCTTCGGCCGCCGCGCGCTGATCGAGCAAGCGAAGGGGATCCTGATGGCCCAGCATGGAATCTCGGCCGACGCGGCCTTCGCACGGTTGCGCGAGGAGTCACAAACCTCAGGGCACAAGCTCTTCGAGATTGCGCTCGCCCTCACCGAGTCGCATCGGCTGTTGCGCCCGCCGACGGTGCTGCTGACGCCAGGCTGACCGGTTCAGGCGCCGCGGCGGCGGCGAACCTGCGAGCCCTGCGTGCCGAGCGCGGCGTAGGTGATCCCTGCAGCGAGTCGTTCAGGTTGCCCCGTTCGACTACCGCACCCAGAGCTGGTCGATCAGCATCCCCACACCCGCGGGGCTGTACTGGTAGTTGCCGACGCGCTTCGAGACAACGTCGACTACCTTTGGGTTGACGAGCGGCACCCACGGCGTCTGGTCGACGGTCTGCCTGTCGATGCGCTCCCACAGTCCACGGGCGGCGTCGGGG
>JALYLO010000460.1 GCA_030774175.1 Actinomycetota bacterium | reverse complement strand
GGCGGAGCACCGCCGCGTGTTGCGCGAGGCCTTCGAGCGCCACGGCGGCGTCGAGGTCGACACGCAGGGCGACGCGTTCTTCGTCGCGTTCCCGACCGCGCAGGGAGCGGTCGCGGCGGCGGCCGAGGCACTCGATGGGCTCGCCGCCGGTCCCATCCGCGTGCGAATGGGGATCCACACTGGCACGCCCCACCTGGCCGAGGGAGGCTACGTCGGGAGCGACGTGCACCGCGCGGCGCGCATCGCCGCCTGCGGGCACGGCAGCCAAGTGCTGGTCTCGAGCTCGACGGCCGCCCTCGTGGGCACCGATGGGTTACGCGACCTTGGCCTGCACCGGCTGAAGGACCTGTCGGCGCCGGAGCGGATCTACCAGCTCGGCAACGATGACTTCCCGCCGCTCAAGACGCTGCACCAGACGAATCTGCCGATCCCGTCCACGCCGTTCCTAGGTCGCGAACCGGAGCTCGCACAGGTCCGTGACCTGCTTTCGCAGGACGACGTGCGCCTGCTCACGCTGACCGGCCCCGGCGGTACCGGCAAAACGCGCCTTGCGCTGCACACGGCGGGCGAACTCGCCGACTCGTACGTGCACGGCGTCTGGTGGGTACCGCTCGCCGCGCTGCGCGACCCGCGGCTCGTGCTTGAGACGGCGGCGCACATGCTCGGCGCCAAGAAGGGCCTCGCCGAGCACATCGCCGACCGATCGATGCTGCTCCTCCTCGACAACTTCGAGCAGGTCAGCGAGGCGGCAGCCGACGTCGCCGCTCTGCTCGCGTCCTGCCCGAACCTCGACCTCCTCGTCACCAGCCGGGAGCCGCTCCACATCACCGGTGAGCAGCAGTACCCGGTCTCGTCCCTGGTACCCGACGAGGGCATCGCCTTGTTCGTCGCGCGAGCGAGAGCGGTCAACCCCAACTTCCACGCCGATGCCGCGATCGCCGAGATCTGCCGCCGTCTTGACGATCTGCCGCTCGCGCTCGAGCTCGCCGCCGCGCGCGTGAAGACATTGTCGCCGGCGCAGATGCTCGCGCGACTTGAACGGCGGCTCCCATTCTTGACGGGCGGGGCGAGAGACCTGCCCGAGCGCCAGCGCACCCTACGCGCGGCGATCGAATGGAGCCACGACCTCCTCACTTCCGACGAGCAGCGCCTGTTCGCGCGCCTCGCGGTATTCCGTGGCGGCTGCACGCTCGACGCGGTGGAAGGTGTGATCGGCGCCGATCTCGAGGCGTTGACGTCGCTCGTCGACAAGAGCCTCCTGCGCCACCGCGACGACCGCTTCTCGATGCTCGAGACCATCCGCGAATACGCGACCGAGCGGCTCGAGTCGTCAGGTGAGGCCGACGAGCTTCGACAGCGTCACGCCGAGCACTTCCTGGCGCTGACCGAGGAGGCGGACCTGCGGCTGTGGCGGGGGAGCGCGGGCGAGTGGCTCGACCGGCTGGACGCAGAGCACGACAACGCCCGCGCCGCTCTGGACTGGCTCGAGGCGTCGGGCGACGTGCAGCGTGCCATGCGATTCGCAGGAGCGCTCTGGCGGTTCTGGAACATGAGGGGCCACCTCGTCGAAGGCAGGCGTCGTCTCTTGCGGGTGCTTGCCGCCGACGAGCGTCCGACGGCAGCGCGTGCCAGTGCGCTCATCGGCGCGTCCTCCATGGCGGTGAGGGGCGGAGACCCGGCGAGCGCGAGGAGTTGGGGAGACGAAGCGCTCGCGCTCAATCGCGCGCTCGGCGATGCGCTGGGCGCCGCCTTGTCACAGGGTTACATCGCGGCCGCCGCCGGCCAGGAACGTGACTGGGCCACGGCACGGCTGATCATCGAGGAGTGCATACGAGCGTTCCGCGAACTCGGTGAGGAGAATTACGCAATGATGGCGACGGGGCTCCTTGCGGTGTCGTGCAGGGAGCTCGGTGATCACGGGCGCTCTCGAGCACTGACCGAAGAGAACCTGCGTCAGGCACGTGCGGCGGGCAATAGGCGCGTCGAGGCATTGTCGCTGGGTGCGCTGGCAATGCTGGCCGTCGAGGAGGGCCGAATCCAGGACGGGCTCGCGGGACTGAGGGAGGCCTACCGGATCGACCGCGCCGACGGGTATCGCCTCGAGGTCGCGGTCGACCTCTACCGCTTCGCGCGGACGCTCGCCAGCGCCGGACAATGGCGGGCAGCCGTCCAGCTTTTCTCAAAGGGCGAGTCTCTGCGCGAGGAGACCGGCG
>JALYLO010000459.1 GCA_030774175.1 Actinomycetota bacterium | reverse complement strand
GCGCGACCTCGGTGCGTACTGCCTGCGTTTCATAGCGCAGACTTCGGCGTATCTGCTCTTCCTTACCGATCGCTATCCGCAGCTTGGCTCGGGCGGTCAACCGATCGCGCCGGAGGTTGCCGTCAACGAGAACCTCCGCAAGCTCGAGGACCTGCGTCAGGCGGGGATCATCAGCGATGAGGAGTTCGAAGAGAAGAGACGGCTGCTGCTCGCCGACTTCGAGAGCGGCGTCTAGAGCTTCCTGAGGATTTCGTCGCGCTCCGGGAAGCGATGCTCCTGCTGCTTCGAGAAGACGAGCTTGCCGTCAGCGACGACGTCGTACTGCGATCTCGCGCCCTCGATCGCGTGTGCGTCGTGGCCCCGCTTCGCCAATTCGCTCGCGAGGCTCACGGCCCGCGTGTCGTAGCCGTTTCAGACGGGGCAGTAGAAGATCTCGACGCGGGCCACCGGTGAGACGTTACCCGCTGTTCTTCGGCCGGAGAGTCCCATCCGTGCGGCGAGGCATGGCGCGACGGACGATAACACCTGTTGCTGCCCCGGCTGCGACGACTGCCGCACCGACGACCAGCGCGTACTGCCATCCGTCGCCGACGCCGTGCCCCCACCAGTCCTGCGTCAGTCCCAGCATGAACAGGGCCCAGACAGCGGGCGCGACGAACGCAACAGATCGGCGACCGACGAGGAATGCGCCGATGACCGAGGAAACCCCGACAACCATCACGAGCACGAGCATCAGTTCCTCCTTCCAGATTTCATGAGCTTCCGCATGCCGCGCAGAAGGCCGTCCCGACGCGACGCGGCGCGGAGCATTTCGCGCACTCGGCGACGACGTCGCGGCCGCAGCCTTCGCAGTGCGAGCCCGTGCCGCGGACGGGATATCCGCAGAACGGGCACTCGCTCTTGCGTACGCGCCGCCGAGGGACGCGCTTCGCGAGATAGCGCTGCAGGCCCCAGAAGGCCAGAAGCGTGAACGTTGCTCCGACCGCGGAAAGCACGAGCGGGCCGAGGTCGCGCCAGCTCACGTAGTCCGTCACATAGTCGACGCCCATCACGAGGGCGAGGATCGTCGCGCCGCCTACGAGTGCGGACGCGAGCGGCATGTAGCGCGAACGCCGCAGGCGCCAGAAGGCCAGGAACGAGACGGCGAGCGCCGACAGGACGAACGCAAGCCGCAGCAGGAACGTCGTGCGGTTGTCCCGCTCGCCTTTCGCGCTCGCTTCGTGGGCAGCTCGTTGGTGCGCTGCGTTGGCCGCGGGGGTCGTCCGCTTCACCTCGGCCCGCGCGCTCTGCTGCTCGCCCTGCGCCGTTTCGAAGCGCTCCGTGTCGCGCCGGTAGCGCACGCCGAGCTTCGCGCTTGGCTGGCCAGCCTCGATTGCCGTTCGGTATGCCTCGCGCGAGATCTCGAGCTCGTTCCGGGCGTTTTGGACGCTCTGGTTCGCGTCGAAGAGCCTTTGCCGAGCGGCGTCGTTGGCCGAGATCGCCGCCTGCTCGGCGGGTGTGTACACAGGTGCGACATAGCCGCGATGAACCTCGAGGCGGTCGTACGCCCAGATCCCGCCGATCAGCAGGAACACGGTCATCACGAGCGCGAGTAGCTTCTCGCCGCGCGTCGTCTGGATGTCCTCGATGTCAACGTTTGTTGTCACGTCGTGCCCCCTTCGTCTTCGTGCGTGGCCGAAGCGCGACCTCGAGCTCGCAGTCGAGCGCGTCGGCGATCCGCAGGAGCGTGTCGATCTTCGGCGGCCGGCCTCCGGACTCGAGCCGCGCGATCGCGGACTGGGTCGTGCTGCAGAGCTCCGCCAGCTCGTGTTGGGAGAGGTCGCGAGCGAGGCGCTGCTCGACCACTTGGTCCGCGATCCGACCGAAGAACCAGTCCCGCTTGCGTATAGCGATCATGCTATAGTCGTGTTATAGCACGACTGCTATTTTTCAAACGCGTCAGATCGTCTTGAACTGCTCGAACGGCTGGCGGCACGCGTTGCAGTAGTGCACGCTGCGGCACGGGGTCGGGCCGAAGAGGTTCTCGAGGTTCGTGTCGGTCGAGCCGCAGTACGGACAACGGAAGCCGCGCTGCAGCTCGACGAGTTGCAGCGGTTGTGTAGAGCGCGGGGCCGGCGGGGCAAAGCCGGACACGCGCAGTTTCTCGCGCCCCGCCG
>JALYLO010000458.1 GCA_030774175.1 Actinomycetota bacterium | reverse complement strand
GGGTGCCGACCCTCGTTCTCCGCGGCGCGCACGACCTCTCGACGCCGGCGGTCTCGAGGACGCTGACGGAGGGGATCCCGCACGCACGCGAGGTCGTGTTCGAATGGAGCTCGCACATGCCCGTGCTGGAGGAGACGGAGCGCTACCTCGCGGCTCTGCGGGCCTTCCTCTACGCCGTCGAAGCGCGTTAGACGAAGGCGGTCTTGCGGCGGCGGCTGCAAGTGGCCGCGACGGCAGCAAAGCAGCGCTCGCAGATGCCGTGGGTCGCCTCGGTGGCCAACGGCGCGCTCTTCGGCTGCTGCCAGCGGCCGTCAGCATGCACGTCACCGCACCAGGCGCACCGCCGAATCAACTCCTCTGACATCGCTCTCATCGTGGGCGACTGGTCTCCGGCGCGCAACCCCCTATCGCCCCTGCTTGATTGGCTTGTTCGATCGCGTCGCAGGATCGCCACCGACGCGCGATAGTCAGGGGCCTCGTGCGCGAGTTGCCGATCGGCACCGTCAGCCTGCTCTTTACCGACATCGCCGGCTCCACCCGCCTGCTGCAGGAGCTGGGCGAGAGCTATGCGGACGCGCTCGCGGAGCACCGCCGCGTGCTGCGAGCGGTCTTCGAGCGTCGCGGCGGCGTCGAGGTCGACACGCAGGGGGACGCGAGCTTCGTCGCCTTCCAGAAGGCATCGGACGCGGTCGCCGCCGCCGTCGAGGCGCAAGCCGCGCTGGCCAAGACGGGTGCGATTCGCGTTCGGATCGGGATCCACACCGGGGAGCCGATCCGCACCGACGAGGGGTACGTGGGAATCGACGTCCACCGCGCCGCACGCATCGCGGCCGCCGGCCACGGCGGCCAGATCCTCCTCTCACCGTCGACGCGCGTGTTCGTCGACTCAGACGCCCTCCGCGACCTGGGTGAGCACCGGCTGAAGGACGTGGGCGAGGTCCGGCTCTATCAAGTCGGCCTTGAGGACTTCCCGCTGCTCGAGAGCCTGAACCAGACAAACCTGCCCCTGCCGCCGACGCCGCTCGTTGGGCGGAAGCGCGAAACCGCTGACATCAATCGCCTGCTCCGAGTCGAAGGAAGCCGCCTCGTCACGATCACCGGCCCGGGTGGGATTGGCAAGACGCGCTTGGCGCTCGAGGCGGCCGCCGAGCTGGTGGTGGCATTCGACGATGGGGCCTGGTTCGTCGACCTCTCAGCCGTGCGGGACCCGCAGCTCGTCGAGCCGGCCGTGGCGGCGGCGCTGAGCGCGCGCGGGGAGCTGGCCGACTACCTGCGCGACCGCGAGCTGCTGCTCGTGCTCGACAACCTCGAGCAAGTCATCAACGCAGCTCCTGGCGTCGGGCGTCTGCTCGAGAGCTGCCCGCGCCTCACGGTCATCACAACGAGCCGCGAGCCGTTGCGCCTGCGGGTGGAGCACGAGTATCCGCTCCAACCGCTGGCCGAGACGTCGGCGGTCGAACTCTTCCGGCAGCGAGCCCAGGCGATCGCGCCGGCCTTCGACGCCGACTTCGAGCGGCTCACAGAGCTGTGCCGGCGGCTCGAGCGGATTCCGCTCGCGATCGAGTTGGCTGCGGCGCGTGTGAAGATTCTCTCCACCGACGAGCTGCTCTCCCGCCTCGAGCGGCGACTTCCTCTGCTGACGGGCGGTGCGCGCGACGCTCCCGAGCGCCAGCGAACGCTGCGGGCGACGATCGAGTGGAGCTACGAGCTGCTGCCCGAGGACGAGCGGCTCCTGTTCGGGCGGCTTGCCGTCTTCGCCGGCGGCTGGACGCTGCACGCGGCGGAAGCTGTCTGTGACGCGCACCTGGACGTGCTCCAGTCGCTCGTCGACAAGAGCCTTGCACGCTCTGAGGAGGATCGCTTCCGGATGTTGGAGACGATCCGCGAGTATGCACTCGAACGACTCGAGGACTCGAACAAGGCCGATCAGCTGCGGCGTCGCCACGCGGCGCACTTCCTCGCACTCGCCGAGCGCGCGGAGCCGGAACTGACTGGGTCCGACCAGCCCATCTGGCTCGAACGGCTGGCAGCCGACTACGAGAACCTGCGCGACGCCCTCGAGTGGTACGCCACCAGCCCCGGCAGCGCCTCGGACGGGCTGCAGCTCGCCGGTGCGCTCGTCCTCTTCTGGTTCATCCGCGGCTTCTATCGCGACGGCCTGTACTGGCTAGAGCGCATGCTGGAAGCAAGCGAAGGCGAGCGCACGGCGGCGCGCGCCGGCGCGCTCTGGGGCGCGGGCCTTCTCCATACCCTGGTCGGCAGCGAGGAACGCGCCGAGCCGCTGCTCGAGCAGAGCCTCGATCTTGCCCGCGGCCTGGGCGACAAATCGCGTGCCGCGCGCTCGCTGACCGTCCTCGGCCTGCTCGCCTTCTTCCGGAACGACATGCGCCGCGCTTGCAATCTCTTCGAGGAAAGCGCCGAGCTTGCGCGCGAAGCCGACGATGGCTGGTGCCTCGCGGACGCGCTCGGGACACTGAGTTCGATCTACCCACTTTGTGGTGAGGTCGACGTGGCGGAGACCGTTGGCGCGGAGGGCCTTGCGATTGCTCGGCGCTCCGGAGATCGCCAAGGGATCCGGATGGCGCTCTTCGGCCTCGCGCTCACTGCGATGCGGCGCGGCGACCTCGGCGCGGCTCGCGCGCTGGGTGAGGAGGGCCTTGCGCTCTGCCGCGAGCTCGGCGACCTCTGGTTCGTTTCCTACTTCCTCTGGATCCTCGCCACTGCCGCGACAGCCTCCGGCGAGCATGCAAGCGCCCGCGCACACGCAGAGGAGAGCCTCGATGTTGCCCGCGAGCTGGAGGTACCGCTGCTGCTGGTTTGCGCGCTCGACGCAATGGCTGCCGTCGCCCGGGCGGAAGGCGCAGACGACACGGCGCGGACGTATCTTGGCGATGCGGAACAGATCGGCCGTGCCGCGACCGTTCCCGACTCGTATCTCGCCTCGGTCCTCCGCGGCCTCGGCGAGCTGGCAACCGCGCACGGCGATCTCGCTGCTGCCAGCCTCCGTTTCAAGGAGTCGCTCTCCCTCGCGCGTGGGGTCGGCGACGTGTGGACGGCCGCACGCGCAGTTGCCTCCAAGGCGCTGTTGGCAGAGCGGCGGAGCGAGCTCGATCAGGCAAACGCCCTCGCCCGCGAAGCGCTCGCGCTTCACCTGCAGATCGGCGACCAGCTCGGCGTCATCGAGTCGCTCGAGCGTCTGGCATCGATCGCGGTCGACAACAGTGAGGTCGAGCGTGCCGCGCGGCTTGTCGCGGTGGCAATTGCGCTTCGGAAGCGGCTCGGCGCACCGGTGCCGCCGTGGGCACGCCGCGATCAGCAGGACGTCGTGAAGTCGGCGCGCCGCGCCCTCGGCGAAGGCCGATACGCGACGATTGCACGCGAAGCGAGCGAACTATCGCTCGAGGCCGCAGCGGCACAGGCTACGCGCGACCTTCGCTGAACAGCGCCACGAGTCCACACGACCGCCGCAGCAGCATCCAACGGATTCTGAACCTCGCCCGGAGCGAATTCAACGCTTGGCTTCAGAGAGGCTCAACTCGGGTCGAGCTCGGGGTGGCGTGTGGCGACCCGGTAGGAGCCCGAATGAAAGACGAGCGGTTCGCCTTCGAACGTCTCGAAACGTTCCACCTCGCCGATCACGATCACGTGGTCGCCGGCTTCGACCTGGCGCACGTTTCGGCAGACGAACCGGGCCAGCACGCCTGCGAGCATCGGAAGGCCGCCAAACCCGTCGTCGCAGGCAACGCCGATGAATTTGTCTTCCGCCGGCGTCGCGAACTGTCGCGAGAGGAAGTGCTGGCCCGCGCTGAGGACGTTGATCGCGAAATGGCCGGCGGCCTCGAAAGCGGACATGCTCGGCGCGGCCCGATCGAGGCACCAGAGAACGAGCGGCGGGTCGAGCGAGAGCGAGGTGAAGGAATTCGCCGTCACGCCGACGCGGCGGCCGTCCTCGGCACGCGTCGTCACGACGGTCACGCCGGTCGCGAACTGGCCGAGCGCGCGGCGCAATTCGCGCGGGTCGAAGCGCTCAGTGGTCTGTTCGCGCTTCTCGGCGATCAGCCGGTCGGCCTCGCCGGCATCGAACCACCACGGGTAGAAGACCCGCGGATCGTCGAAGCCGTTGACGATCGTCTCGGCGAGCGTCGGCAGCTCCTGCGCGGC
>JALYLO010000457.1 GCA_030774175.1 Actinomycetota bacterium | reverse complement strand
CGGGTCGCGTGGCGTTGAACGGCTGGTCCGGCGGGTCGGGCCGGACGTCGTCGTGTCGGTCTACCCGCTCGCGACCGAGGTACTGGCGGGGTTGCGCCGCCGCCGGCGACTGGCGGTCCCCGTGGTGAGCGCGATCACCGACCTCGCGATGATGCACTACTGGGCGGCCCCGGGAATCGACCTGCATCTCGTGATCCATCCCGACACGATCGCCGAGGTTCGCGAGGTCGCCGGCGTGGGCGCGGACGTTCAGGTCGTGCATGGGCTGACGCGCCCCGAGTTCACCGAGCCCGGCGATCAGCCGGCGGCGCGCGCGGAGCTCCGCCTACCGGCAGCGGGGAAGATCGTGCTCGTCTCGGGGGGCGGCTGGGGCGTCGGCGATCTGGAGAGCGCAGCCGACGAGGCGCTCGCGCTCGACGTCGCCGTGGTCGCCTGTCTCTGCGGGCGCAACGAAGAGTTGCGCGGCCGTCTCGAGCGGCGCTACGCCGCAGAGCCGCGTGTGCGCGTCGTCGGCTTCACCGACCAGATGAGCGACTGGCTGGCCGCGGCCGACGCGCTGATCCACTCGACCGGCGGCTTGACGGTGCTCGAGGCCCACGTGCGCGGCTGTCCGACGATCTCGTACGGCTGGGGTCGTGGCCACATCCGCGTCCACAACAAAGCCTTTCGTCGCTTCGGCTTTGCGGAGGTCGCCGCGACGCGAGACGAGCTCTCGACGGCGCTCCGGAGCGCTCTTGCCTCACGCCCCGTCACCCGCTTCGCGCTCGACGCGCTGCCGTCGGCCTCTTCGCTCGTGCTCGCGCTGGTCACGTGAGGGCCGACTGGCTCCTGCCCGCCGCGGCGCCGGTCCTGCCGGCGCTCGCGCGCGCGTACGGGATCGAGTGCCGTCTCGAGCGCGACGACGTCGTGGCGCTGACGTTCGACGACGGCCCACACGCCGCAGGAACGCCCGCGGTGCTCGCGGAGCTGGAGCGTCGAGGCGCGACCGCGACCTTCTTCCTCGTCGGCGAGCAGGTGCGACGGAGCCCGGGACTCGCGCGCGAGATCACCGCCGCGGGGCACGAGGTCGCCGTCCACGGCGACCGGCACACGCTGCTCCTGCGCCGGCGCGTGCGTGAGCTCGCGGACGACCTCGACCGCGCGCTGGCGGCGATCGCCGATGCGACGGGCCGTGCCCCGACGCTCTACCGGCCCCCCTACGGCGTCTTCAGCTCGGGAGCGCTCGCCCACGTGCGCTCGCGCGGCTGGCGTCCACTGCTCTGGTCGTCCTGGGGCCGCGACTGGGAGCGACGCGCCACGCCCGAGGGGATCGCACGCCGGGCGACGCGCGGCCTACGTGCCGGTGACGTCGTGCTGCTGCACGACTCGGATGCCTACAGCTCGGTCGACTCGTGGCGGCGGACCGCAGCTGCTCTGCCGTCCATCATCGACGCCGTCGCGGCCCTCGGCGTGTCGGCCTCGTCCGTCACCCATTCCACGTAGCGGCGCACTCCGTCCGCGAACGCCGTCGTCGGCTCCCAGCCGAGCTCACTGGCGGCGCGCTCACCGGAGATGTTTCCCCCGCGCAGGTCTCCGGCCCGCCCTTCGACGTGCACGATCGGCACGTCGCCGACGACATCGCGCACTGCGCGCGCGATGCCGCGCACGCTGGTGTTCTCACGGCCCACGAGGTTGAAGACACGGTTCGCGCCTGCCGGCGCGAGTGCTTCCACGACGCCGGCGGCCAGATCCTCGACATACACAAATCGCCGCGATTGCGTCCCGTCCCCGGCAATCGTCAGCGGCTGGCCTGCGAGCGCCTTCGCGGTGAACGCAGCGACCACCGCGGTCTGCCGCGAGCGCGGCCCGTACGGGATGCCGAAGCGAAGAATCGTGTGCTCGAGGTCGGAGAGCTCGCCATAGCTTGCGGTGTACATCTCCCCGGCGATCTTCGTCGCGGTATAGAAGTGTTTCGGCAGCACCAGCGGGCTGTCCTCATCGACGGCCTCGGGGCCGGTCGCGTCGCCGTAGACCCAGATCGTGCTCGCGAACACGAACCGGGCCGTGCCGGCGGCGCACACGCCGTCGAGCAGCGACTGTGTCCCATGGACGTTCACGCGGTCGGCCCGCGCGGGATCGCGCGTCACCTCGTCGACGTCCGCGACGGCTGCGAGGTGCAGGACGGCGTCGCAGCCTGAGACCGCCCGGCGCACCGCGTCCGGATCGGCGAGATCGCCGAGGACCGTCTCGACCTCCCGCTGCGAATGGTGCGACGACTCGACGAGGTCGAAGTTGCGCACCTCGTGGCCCGCCTGGCGGAGCCGGTCGACGACGTGCGAGCCGATGAAGCCGGACCCGCCGGTGACGAGCGTCTTCACGACACCTCCTCCTCGGCGCGGTAGTAGAGCGGGACGCACCAGTGGTTCTGGGCCACCCAGTCGCTCGCGGGCAGGTCGGCGGGATCTCCTAGTACGCGATGGCAAGGCTCGTCGTAGACCTTGCCGGTCGACTGCTCGACCGGCTCGAAGACAACGACCTTGTAGAGGCCTGAGATCATGCCGTCGGGCAGCTTCAGCCGCGAGGGGTAGAGCGGGTCGACGTGCAGTCGGGCCTGCTCGTTCTTCCACGCGACGATCTCGTCGAGCCGGTCGACCTGCACGACGCCGATCGCCGCCGTGAACTCGTTCATCCGGAAGTTGAGCCCGTGCACCGCGTACTCCGGCTTCCCGTAGTTGCGGAACGCGCGTGCGAACTCGAGTGCCTCCGGGTGACGCGACACCAGCATCCCACCCTCACCCGTCGAGACGGTCTTGGTCGGCGCGAAGGACCAGACACCGACGTCGCCCCACGTTCCGGCGCGCCTGCCGTGCCAGTCGGCGCCGTGCGCGTGGGCGCAGTCCTCGATCAGGATGATGCCTTCACTGCGGCAGAGCCCGGCTATGCGGTCGGAGTCGAACGCGAGGTGGCCGCCGATGTGCACGAGGAAGACCGCACGCGGACGATGCGCATGCACCTTGCGTTCGAAGTCGTCGAACGACATGCAGAGATCGTCGCGATTGCAGTCGACGAACTCGACGTGCGCGCCCGCGCTGATCGCCGCGAGCGGCGTCGCCATGAACGTGTTCGAGGGGCACAGCACCGTCTCGCCACGGACGCCCGCCCACTCGAGCGCGGCGAGCGCAGCGCCTGCCCAGCCGTTGAAGGCCACCGCCTCGAGCCCGTTCCAGCGCGCCCAGGCTGCTTCGAACTCGGCGGTCAGCGCACCTTCGGACCACCGCTCGCTGTCGAGCACGTCCTCCCAGAGCGCGTGGAGTCGTGCGCGGTCACGCTGGTCGAAACCGATCGCGAAGCGCGCGAGGTCCTTCGGGATGCGGGGGGCGAGCATCCGGTCAAGCCTATAGCGCCTCCCGGCGGGACTTGCGATGCGTTTCTGACCAACGACTGAATACGCTGGAGCCGCTAAGCGGCCGCGGGCTGCTTCGAGCGATTGCGGTCGAGCAGCGCACGAACGGTGCGCGCGAGCTGGTCGCCGCTGAACGGCTTCTGCAGGAAGGAGGAGTCGGCGCGAACGAGCGCCTCCTGGTCGTAGCCGGAGATGAAGAGCACGTCTCGTGCGTCGATCTGGCGGGCGAGCTCGACACCGTCGGTCTCGGGCATCACGACGTCGGTGACGAGCAGGTCCCAGCTGCTCTCGAGCGCTCGGGCCTCGCGCGCCGACCCGGCAACGGAGACGTCGTACCCCTGGTCGCGCAGCAGCTGGGCGAGGAGCTCGCGCACGACGCGCTCATCGTCGACGACGAGGATGCGCTCAGCGCCGCGGGTGGCTTCAGGTTCCGGAGCGAGCGCGACAGTGCGTTCTCCTTCGACGGCGGGCAGCCGGATCGCAAAGGTCGACCCGAGCCGAGGTGCGGAGCGGATGGTGATCGCGCCGCCGCTCTGCGTCACGATCCCGTAGACGGTCGAGAGGCCGAGGCCGGTTCCGGATCCGACGTCCTTGGTCGTGAAGAACGGCTCGAAGACACGGCCCTGGGTTTCTTCATCCATGCCTTCACCGGTGTCTTGCACCTCCAGCACGACCTCGCGGCCGTCGTTGCGGGTCGAGACCGTGAGCTTGCCCGAGCCGTTCATCGCGTCTCGCGCGTTGACGGCGAGGTTGAGTAGCACTTGGCCGATCTGGCTCGGGTCGGCCTCGACGTCGCGTAGGTCGGGGTCGAGATCGAAGTCGACGCGGACGCCTTCGCCGATCAGGCGCCGCAGCATCGACTCGATCTCGCGCGCAGCGTCGTTGAGGTTCAGGATGCGCGGCTGCAACACCTGGCGGCGGCTGAACGCGAGCAACTGATGCGTGAGAGCGGCGGCACGCTCGCCGGCGGAGCGGATCTCCACCGCGAAGCCTTTCAGGCGCTCGTCCGCGAGCGCGTCCGAGAGCAACCCGGCGTAGCCGTTGATCGCGAGCAGCAGGTTGTTGAAGTCGTGCGCGACCCCGCCTGCGAGCCTGCCGATCGCGTCCATCTTCTGCGATTGCCGCAGCTGTTCGGAGGTCTCCTCGAGCGCACGCTCCGCAGTCTGGCGCGCCGCGCGACTACGCTCCAGGGAGCGTGCCATTCCGCGTACGAGCGGGAAGAGCGCCGCCCACATGCCGAGGAGCGCGAGGAGCAGCAGCCCGGCAAAGGGCATGAGGAACGACCGCACAGTCGCTGCGACGGGTGCGTACGACTGGTAGATCTCGAGCACGCCCCCGGCCTGCGCCTGCCCGCGCAGGCGCAGCGGCACGTAGACCTCGAGCGCCTTGACGTTCTTGCCGGAGCCGCCTTCGTGGTTCAGGTAGGCGACGTCGCGCATCGTGCGCCCGCCCAGCACGGTACGAAACTCGGCGAGGTCGTCTGTCTTCGTGCCGACCAGCGAGTGCACGTTGGAATAGGTGACGAGGCCGTCGGGCGCGCCGTAGAGCTTGACGCGAAGGCCCCCGTCGATGAGGACGCGCCGGGCGAACAGCCGGTCGAGCTGCGTGCGCCGCGTGCCGCCGACGGGCGCTCGGAGGTCGCTCGGGCGCAGCTCGTCGCGGAGGATGCTCTGCTCGACGAACCGGGCGTGTTCGGCGACGGCGCGCTCCGCACGCTGGATCTCGTCCTGCCGGACGTACAGGAGCAGCGCTCCGCCCGCCGTCGCGAAGACGGCAGCTGTCGCGGCTGCAAACCGCAGGTGCAGGGGAGTCGAGGAAGCCACAGAGATCCGTCGTACCGTTCCCATCGGATGCCGCGTGCGGCTCCGCGACCCTCAAAAAGGGGGGGGTCGTCTTAGCTCGAAACGAGGCCGGTTTCGCGAAGCGGCCTGCGGGCCCACGCGAAGTTGCGCGCGTACCATCCTTTGAGCGGCAGGAGCGTCACGCCCGCGGCGCTCGACTGGACGAGCCAGCCGCTGCCGAGGTAGAGCGCTGCATGGTCGACCTCGCTCGGCTTCGACGCGCGCCCGTGCGCCCCGAAGAACAACACGTCGCCGGGCTCGAGCTGCGCGGCCGGAACGCGCTCGCCCCGCGGCACCTCGCCACTCATGTCGTAGGTCGTGCGTCCCCGCAGAGCCCCGGCGAGCCCTCCCTCGCCCGCGTAGGGCGTCAGCTTGTAGATGCGCCACACGAAGCCCGAGCAGTCGAAGCCGCCGGGCGCCGAGACGCCGAAGAGCGTCTGGCTCGTTGGGCTCGTCCCGCCCCAGACGTACGGGAAGCCGACGTACGAGATTGCGGTGGCGAGGATGCGGCGCTGCCATGCCGTCAGCGTGGGCAGCGTGAAATCGTCGGCCGCACGGCGTACGAGATCCGCCTCCGCGTCGCCAAGGTGCAGCACCTGCGCGAACGACCACGCTGCCTCTGCACGAGTCGCGGCCTGCGTTGGCAGGAGCTCGAGATCGTCCTGGCCGGCCGGGTGGTTGAGTCGCAGCCCGAGCATGCGGGCGACGGCCTCTGTGCCCGCAGACGGCCGCGGCCGCAGGCCCGCGCCCACGAGCGTCGCCTGGATCTCGCCCGCCGCGTCGTCGAGGCCGAGGTAGTCGACCAGTGCGGCGTCCAGCTGCTCGATCGAGACCGGGCGAGCCGGCGAGTCGGCGCGATAGAGCGCGCGGGGCGACGGCCCGGCGGCCGGTGCCGCGAGGGTCACGACAGACGACTGCACGACCGGCACGGCGGTGGGTGCGGCCGGAGCTCCACTGACCGCGCCCGGCGCATTCGCGACCGTCACGGAGACGATCGTCAGGGGCCGAGGTGCCGCCTGCTGCAAGGGCGGATGCTGGAGGGTGTCGGTCGCCGCGATCGCGGCCGCGAGCGCAGACTGCGTCAACGCAGCCTGCGGCGCGAAGGACGACGGTGAGTCGCCGAGCAGCCCGGCCTGGGTCACGATGCGAATCGCAGGCCCGGCCCAGTTCCGGCCGGTCGCGCCGGCATGGCCCGAGCACGCGAGGACGAACGCGAGCGCGAGCACGGCGATGCAACCGGTGCGGTGAGCGACCATCGAAGGGACCCGCGGCTGACCGTAGGCCCCGCGCCTGGTGCCGGTATCCCCCGGAAAGGCGAACGGCCGCCCTCGTGAGCGGCCCGTGACCTTCCGGCCGGCGCGGTAGCCCGGGCCGCCGAAGGTAACTGTCGATGAAACGCGCGGCCGCAGCCGCATCGGCGCCGGCGCCCGTGAGAACCTGACCGCGCCCGATCCGCGGCGCGACCGCGAGGCCCCCTCTAGCCCGGATCGTTCAACAGTCTGGTGAGGGGCGTTGGGCGCGGTGCTGGTGGCCGGTCGAGGGTGCGGTGTGTCCGTGTGAGCGGCCGCTTTGTGTCCGTCGGTCGGCTTGGTGTGGCGTGGGGCGGGCGCGGGGGTGGTTTGCGG
>JALYLO010000456.1 GCA_030774175.1 Actinomycetota bacterium | reverse complement strand
GACGACGCCCGCGAAGACGATGCTCCTCGGTGAGCCCATGACCTTCGCGCCGCCCTCGTGACGCGCTCGCCTCTCTCGGTCTTTTCGCTGGCGCTCCTCGACGGGGGAATCGGCGCGGGCGCGCTCGCCCTCGCGCTCTCGCACGGCGGCCACCGCGACGTGCTCGTCCACTTCATCGTCTACCTGCTCGTGATCAGCCTCTTCACGGCGGTCAACGCCGTCCTCGCGCTTGTGGCATGGGGAGCGCGGCTGACGGCGCACTAACAACTCGTCGTCGAGGGTGGAGGGACCGTGCGGTCTAGCGCCTGCGCTTCGCCAGCCAGGCGGCGAACCGGCCGTGCGGCGTCTCGAGCCAGTCCGCCAGATCCTGCTCCAGGCCCGCGATCCCCTCGCGGAGCCCGGCGACTTGGTAGTCGAGGCGCCGATCGTCGTGGCACACGTGGGTTGCCGCCGGGTCCTGGACGGGCATGGACGCCCCGCAGTCCGGACAGGGCATGTACTTGGGGTGCGGAAAGGCGGACGACATGTCAGAGAGAGCGAGTCTTCTCCCAGCAGGGGTACCCCTCTATCGACAGATTCGTCGCGGTGCTTGAGGTGGGGACGGAAGACGGGCCGAGACCGGCCCGCCCTCCGTCCGAGGCACCTAGCGGGCCGTGGTGACGAGCGTCGGGACGGCACCGACCTGCTGGAGCATGCCGAGCGTGTCCCAGTTCGTGTACGACTCGGCGATCTTCCCGTTCTTGAACCGGTCGATCGTCATGCCGGTAACGATGCTCTCCTTGCCGGTCGCGGCGATCCCGAACAGCTCACCCTTGTGCGTCCCGCGGGCGGTCCAGCGTGTCGCCACGAAGTCGCCCTCGGCGACCTGCTGGTCGATCGACACGTGGAGGTCGGGGAATGCTGCCCGGTAGCCCCGCGCGGACTCCTTGAGGCCGTCCGGCCCGCGCGTCGGCTCCGGCAGCGCTGGGTCGTGGCCGAGCGCGTCGTCGTGGACGAGCTCGTCCGCAACCTCGAAGCGACCCTGATTGAAGAGGTCCTCGAAGATCCGCTTCGAGGCCTTCTTGTTCGCCTCCATGCTGAGGCTCCTCTCGCTCGTTCTGTCTGAGCGCCGATACCGCCAGAGCGTCCCGACGCCCGCCATCAGCGCGGGAATGCTCGCAACCGCCGCGTTCCGACGAACGGTCGACTGTTTCCGCCGCCGTCTCAACGCCATCGCGTCACCTCCTGGGCGTTTACAGCGCGTCGCGCCTTGCAGGCGCGGCCGTCGCCGACCCTACCCCACTCGGGCGGCTCCGGCAACGTGATTTTCGAACCCTACGAAGGTGAGTCTCAGCGCGTCTGCGGGAATCCCAGGTCGACTTTCGACGTCGCCGGGTCGGGCCAGCGTGAGGTGACGACCTTCGAGCGGGTGTAGAAGTCGATGCCCTCAGGCCCGTAGATGTGCCGGTCGCCGAAGAGCGACGCCTTCCAGCCCCCGAAGCTGTAATACGCGACGGGGACGGGGACCGGGACGTTGATCCCGACCATGCCGGCCTGCACGTCGAACTGGAACTGCCGGGCGACGCCGCCGTCGCGCGTGAAGATCGCCGTGCCGTTGCCGTAGGGGTTCTCGTTGACGAGCGTGACGGCTTCGTCATAGGTGTCGACGCGCGTGACGCCGAGCACCGGGCCGAAGATCTCGTCGCGATAGGACTTCATCTCGGGCGTGACACGGTCGATCAGCGACGGGGCGAGGAAGAAGCCCTCTGCGGGCACGCCCTCGCGGCCGTCGACGACGACCGTCGCTCCCTCGCCCGCTCCGGCGTCGATGTAGGAGGCAACCTTGTCGCGATGCTCGCGCGTGATCAGCGGGCCCATCTCCGACGAGGAGTCCATGCCGTCGCCGACCTTCACGTTCGGGATCCGCTGCTTGATCGCCTTGACGAGCGGGTCGGCGACCTCGCCGACGGCGACGACGAGCGAGACAGCCATGCAGCGCTCGCCGGCTGACCCGTACGCGGCGGAGACCGCGGCGTCGGCCGCCATGTCGATGTCGGCGTCCGGCAGCACGATCATGTGGTTCTTCGCACCGCCGAGCGCCTGGCAGCGCTTGCCCTTCGCCGTCGCCCGCTCGTACACGTACTTCGCAATCGGGGTCGAGCCGACGAACGAGATCGCCGAGACGTCCTCGTGCTCGAGCAGCGCGTCGACGGCGACCTTGTCGCCGTGCACGACGTTGAAGACACCGTCGGGCACGCCGGCCTGCTGCAGCAGCTCCGCGGTGTAGCTCGACGCCGACGGATCCTTCTCGGAGGGCTTGAGGACGAACGTGTTGCCGCACGCGAGCGCGGGCGCCCACATCCACATCGGGACCATCGCCGGGAAGTTGAACGGGGTGATGCCGGCGACGACGCCGAGCGGCTGCCGGATCGAATAAACGTCGATCCCGGTGGACGCCTGCTCGGTCATTCCGCCCTTCAGCAGATGGGGCAGGCCGCAGCAGAACTCGATCACCTCGAGGCCGCGCGTCACCTCGCCCAGGGCGTCCGAGAGGACCTTGCCGTGCTCGGCGGTCAGGTGCCTCGCGATCTCCTCGCGCCGGTCGTGGAACAGCTCGCGGATCGAGAAGAAGAGCTCAGCGCGCTTCGCGAGCGAGAGCGCACGCCACGCCGGGAAGGCCGCCTTCGCCGCCTGGACGGCCTGGTCGACCTCCTCGACCGTCGCAAAGTCGACGGCGCCGGTCTGCTCGCCGGTGGCGGGGTTGTAGACCCGGCCCGAGCGCCCCGAACGGCCGGCAAGACGGCCCCCGGCGATCCAGTGGTTGATCGGCTTGACTGCTGCGGGTGCGTCGACGACGTCAGTCATGGGACTCCCTCCTCGCGTGGTACCGACCAGCGTAGCGCTATAGCGTCGGCAACATGGAGCCGACGCTCGCGGAACTGGCGGAGCACACCGAGGTCCACCTGCTGCCGCGGGCGACCTTCGAGAGCGTGCACCACGATGGGCTCGTCTACATCGCCGGCCTCCGCACTGCGAACCTCCACCCGTACCGGATCGCGGACGCGGCGGCCGCGGTCGAGTGGTCGCGAGCCGAGTCACGCCGACGTGGACATCGCGACATCGAGTGGTGGGTCGGCTGGACGGCTCAGCCGGATGATCTCGAAGAGTGCTTGCTCTCACTCGGCCTCGCTCGCAGCGCCGATCCGCCCACGCTCAGCGGCATGATCTGCACGTCCGAGCCGCCGGCGGAGCCGACCGTCGAGGTGCGCCTGGTCGAGACGCTGGAGGAGTATCAGGCAGCGCTCGAGGTCGACTGGGAGGTCTGGCAGGTCGGCGAGATCGAGCGCGCGGAACGCCGCGAGCTGGAACTCGAGCGCTGGGAGGCGATGTTCGCCACCGGCACGGTCCACCACTTCTCGGCCTTCCTCGGCGGACGCCGCGTCGGCTTCGGGAGAGGCATCGACATGGCGAACGCCGTCGCGCTCTTCGGCGGCGCCGTCCTCGCCGAAGCCCGGGGCAACGGCGTGTACCGCGCCCTCGTGCGCGCGCGCTGGGATCACGCCGTCGCGCGTGGCACCCCGGTGCTGGCGGTGCAGGCGGGGCCGATGTCGGCGCCCGTCCTCGACAGGCTCGGGTTCGAGCGCTACGGCGACGTCCACCTCTACCTCGACCGCTTGTAGGATCGGGGACATGGCGACGACGGAGACCGGCCCTACGACCACGAGCAGCGAGCTCGGTAGGCGGATCGTCGAGGACGCCAAGCGCTACGTCCTCTACTCGTGGAGCGTCCAGGACGCGATCAATCCGATCGCCGTCGAGCGCGCCGAGGGCCGCCACTTCTACGACTACGACGGGAACCGCTACCTCGATTTCGCCTCGCAGCTTGTGAACGTCTCGATCGGCCACTCGCACCCGAAGATCATCCAGGCGATCAAGGACCAGGCAGACAAACTGGCCACCATCGGCCCGCCGATGGCGACCGAGTCGCGCTCGCGCCTCGGCAAGCTGCTCGCCGAGGTGACGCCGGGTGACCTGACGATGTCGTTCTTCACGAACGGCGGCGCCGAGGCGAACGAGAACGCGATCAAGCTAGCGCGCTGGTACACAGGCCGCCACAAGATCGTTGCGCGCTATCGCAGCTACCACGGCGCGACGGCGGGTGCGATCACGCTGACCGGCGACCCGCGGCGCTGGCCGGCCGAGCCCGGCCTGCCGGGTGTCGTGCGGATGTTCGACCCGTACACCTACCGCTGCTCGGCGGGCCATCCCGATCCGTGCCCGGTCTGCACCGGAGGCCCGCACCTCGAGGAGATCCTCCAGTACGAGGGGGCGGATACGGTCGCCGCGGTGATCCTCGAGCCCGTCACCGGAACGAACGGGATCATCGTGCCGCCCGACGGCTACCTCCAGTCGATCCGCGCGACGTGCGACAAGCACGGCATCCTCCTCATCTGCGACGAGGTGATGGCCGGCTTCGGCCGCACCGGCAAGTGGTTCGCCGTCGACAACTGGAACGTCGTCCCCGACATCCTCACCGTCGCGAAAGGCATCAACTCCGGCTACGTGCCGCTCGGCGCGATGGTCGTTCGGGAGCCGATCGCCGACTGGGTGCGCAGCAGGTACTTCGCCGGCGGCCTCACCTACAGCGGCCATCCACTCGCCTGCGCATCGGGAGTTGCGTCGATCGAGGCCTTCCAGGAGGAGGGCATCGTGGAGCAGGCGGCGGCGACGGGCGACGTCTTCCGCACGGAGCTCGCGAGGCTCGCGGCCAAGCACCCGTCGATCGGCGACGTACGCGGTCTCGGCTGCTTCTGGGGGCTCGAGCTCGTCAGAAACCGCGAGACGCGCGAGCCGCTCGTGCCGTTCAACGGCGGCGGCGAGGCGGCAAAGCCGATGGCGGCGGTGATGAAGCGCGCGCTCGACCACGGGCTGTATCTGATGACGCACTGGAACGTCGTCATGTGCTGCCCACCGCTGACGATCACCCGCGAAGAGCTCGACGAAGCGCTCGACGTGCTCGACGACGCCCTCTCGGTTGCCGACGAGTTCGTCGCTTAGGGAGTTCGCAGAGGCGCCGGGCGCCTTCCTGGCGACGGCAGCCGGCACGCGCGTCGTCGATGACGAGCGCTATTACGCGACGATCCCCGCGGGAGGGAGGTACGTCAACGCCACCCGGCTTCGCTTCACCCCGGCGGAGGCCGGCCAGGTCTTCGCGGAAGTTCACGCGCTCGCGCCGGCTGCGGTCGCCTCGTGGATGACCTCGTCGGTCGAGCTCGCGGACGCGCTGCGGGCAAGCGGGTGCCGTGACCCGGAGCCACCGTTGCTTCCCAGCT
>JALYLO010000455.1 GCA_030774175.1 Actinomycetota bacterium | reverse complement strand
GCGCGATGCGATCGACCAGATCGAGTCGTGGCCGGAGGCGCGCCGGCGCCGGCGCGGGTACGTCGTCGCGGGGGAGGGCTGGCACGAGGGCGTGATCGGCATCGTCGCATCGCGCCTCGTCGAGCGCCGCGGGATCGACACCGGAGACGCGCATGAGCGCGCGCAGGCCGACCTTTTGCGTCTGCGCGAGCCGGCGCAGCCCGGCGAGCGCGAGTGCACGGTTCTCGTCGACGAGCGGGACGACGTCGGCGACGGTCGCGAGCGCGACCACGTCGAGGTGGCGGTCGAGGAAGGGATGCTCGGCGCCGAGCAGCGCCTGCGCGAGCTTCCAGACCACGCCCGTCCCGCAGAGGCCCACGAAGGGATAGTCGCCCTTGAGCGGCGCGACGACCGGGCAGGCGGGAAACGCGTCGGCAGGCCGGTGATGGTCGGTGACGACGACGTCGAGACCGAGCGAGCGGGCGTGCTCGACCTCGGCCTCTGCGGTGATGCCGCAGTCGACGGTCACGACCAGCTCGAACCCCTCGCCGGCGAGGCGCGTGAGGGTGTCGGCGTTCAGCCCATAGCCCTCATCGAACCGTGAAGGCAGGTGCCAGGCGACATCGCCGCCGACCTCGCGCAGCAGCAGGACGGCGAGCGCGGTGGCGCAGATCCCGTCGGCGTCGTAGTCGCCGTGGACACAGATCCGGGCCCCGGTCTCGACCGCGGCGAGGATCGTCTCGACGGCTTCCCGCATGTCGCCGAGCGCGAACGGGTCGTGCCCCGGCAGCGCGCCGGCCAGGAAGCGGCGGGCGTCCACGGGGTCGCCGTAACCCCGCCGGACGAGCACGGACGCCGTGACCTCGTCGATCGAGAGCTCCTGCGCGAGCGCGCTCACGGACGTGTGCGTGCAGGGTGCGAGCTCCCAGGTTCCGCTTGCCATCGGGTTGACGAGGGTACGGCCGCGATCGGACGGCGGGCTCGAAAACCCGCTGGAAAACTGCTTGAATGCGGCTCCCGTGCTGAGGACCTTCGCCGCGTTCGTGCTCGCCGCAGGCCTCGCTTGCGCCGCCGCGCCGGCCTCGCAGCCGACCCGGACGATCCCCGCCGGCGTCTCGGTCGCCGGAGTCCGCGTCGGCGGCCTCAGTTCAGAGCCTGCCCGAGCGCGGGTCGAAGCGTCCTTTGCACGGCCGCTGACGATCCGATACCGCGGCGCCCGGACGGCCGTCGCGCCCGAGCAGGTCGGTGCGACCCTGAGCGTCGATGCAGCGGTTTCCTCCGCCCTCGCGGCCACCCCGCGCAGCCGGATCGCACTGCCGGTTCGCTACTCGCAGCGCAAGGTCACGAAGCTCGTCGCGTCGCTCGCGCACCGCTATGACCGCGCGGCGGTCGACGCCGAGGTGACCGGCGCCTCTGCTGCGGGGCCGTCGTTCGAGCCTGCCCGGCCGGGCCTCGCCGTGAAGGTGAGGACGATGCGCGCCGCCGTCACGCAGCTGCTGCGCGACGGCGAACGCGGACCGCTGCAGCTTCTGACGAGGATCGTGGAGCCGAGGCGCGCGGTTTCCAACTTCGGGCCCGTCATCGTCGTCACGCGCGCCGCGAACGCCCTGAGCCTCTACGACGGCGCGCGGCTCGTGCGCAGCTTCGCGGTTGCGACCGGCCGGTCGATCTACCCCACGCCCGCCGGCGTGTGGAGCATTGCGAACAAGCAGCGCGACCCCTGGTGGTACCCACCGACCTACGACGCCTGGGCGAAGGGCCTCAAGCCCGTCCCGCCCGGACCGGGCAACCCGCTCGGGACTCGCTGGATGGGGCTCACCGCGCCCGGGGTGGGCATCCACGGCACCGACGCCGACACCTCGATCGGCTACAGCGCCTCGCACGGCTGCATACGCATGCACGTGCCCGACGCCGAGTGGCTCTTCGAGCGCGTCCCCGTCGGGACGCCCGTCGTGATCGACTAGCGCAGCGTTCCGGAAGTCGCGCGAGACTTTCGGAATGCGCTACCCCTCGCGGGGCAGCGTGACGCCGAGCCACGTCAAAAGGACGATCACCGCCACGAGCCCGACGAGCCCTCCGATCACGATCCGCGGGTGGCCCGACTCGCGCACGGTGGTCGCGAACGCGCGCCCGAGCAGGATTCCGACGGCGCCGACGAGCCCCACCCCGATCACGAGCGCGGGCAGCCAGATCACGAGGCGTTCCCAGTGAGACACGGCCAGGAGGTTCACTACCATGAGATCGTGCCTGACCCGCTGCCCGCGCCGGACGCGAACTACAGCTCCGGCAACGACTACATCGTCGAGTTCCTCGGCTATCGGTTCTCCTTCGGGGTGGCCGACTTCGAGGGGCGGGTGGTCGCAGCCGCGGTCAAGCTCGGCGTCGTCTCCAGCGCCGACCTCGACGAGGACGAGACGGCCGACCTCGTCGCGCTCGCCGCACAGGGGGTGATCGACGAGCCCTGCTCGCGCCTCGGGAGCTATCTCGTACGGCATTGGGAGCGGGTCTCGCTCGTCGGCGGCGAGTCGCTCGTCTACTGGCTCCGGAAGCTGATCTTCCGCGGCGCGTGGCTCGACCACCAGGTGAAGCGCGAGGCGCTCGAGGTGGTCTGGGACGAAGCCGAGGCGGAGTTCGCCTACCAGCATCCCGGGGGCGGCGGGCGGCCCCTGCTCGAGCTCGCCCCGGTCCCGTCGTGGCACGAGCTCCAGTTCAAGCAGCCCTAGAGGCTCGATGCAGACTCCACGCACTCACGGATGGTGGCTCAGACACGGCGCATCTCGCCCGGGTCGGCAATGACGCAGCCACCGCTATGCACAGCTCTTTCAGAAATGCGTGGCCCGACGCGGGCGAGCTGTTCTGTCTGAGCCATCCCCGCAAGCACCCCAGTCCGCATCAAGCCTCTTTGCCGGCGTCGCGTACCTGGCGGCGCTGCTCGCGCTCGACCGCTTCGCGAGCTACCCCGAGCAGCTCGCGCTCGGCGTGCTCACGTGCGCCGTCCTGCTCGCGGCGCTGACGCGGGTGTCGCCCGAACGGCGCGCGCAGGCGCTCGGCGTCGTGGTCTTCGCGACGGTCGGCGAGGCGACCGGCTCATTGCTCTGGGGTGTCTACCGCTACCGCCTCCACAACCTGCCGCTCTTCGTCCCGCCGGCGCACGGGATCGTCTACCTGAGCGGGTTGGCGCTCGCCGCTGCGATGAGCCGGCACACACGCCTGCTGGTCGCCGCTGCGGCGGTCGCCGCCGCGACCTGGGGCCTGCTCGGCCTCACCGTGCTGCCGCGACGCGACGTGGCCGGCGCGATCGGCGTGCCGCTGCTGCTCGTCTTCCTCTGGCGGTCGCGAAACCGTGTCGTCTACGCCGGCGTCTTCCTCGTCGTTGCGTCACTCGAGCTGTACGGCACGGCGATCGGAACCTGGCGCTGGGCGAGTCACCTCCCCGGCACCGGCATCCCGGACGGGAATCCGCCGAGCGGCGTCGCGTCGGGCTACGTGTGGTTCGACGTGATGGCGTTCCTGACGGCGCCGGCCGCGCTCGCGGTCGTCACGAGGCGTCGAGCTTCCCGAACTCGGCGTGGAGGCGAGCCGCCTCTCCCGAACACCACTCCCGCGTAAGCGCGACGCCGAGCTGGGCGGAAGCGACCTCGCCCAGCCGCAGGCCGAGCCGCCGGCAGAGCAGCGTGAAGCCGCGAGGCGCTTCGTCGGTGTGCGCCACGAAGAGCACGCCGCGCGCGATCCCCGTCAGCTCGAGCAGGTAGTACGAGCGGACTCCCTCCTCCGCATCGAGCGGCGACGGCAGCGGCACCACGCTCGCGTCCTGGACGCAGTAAGGGAAGCGGCCGTCGTGCAGCACTTTCCGCAAGGCCGCGGCGACGGTCTCGCGTGGAGAGGAGAGCGTCCAGCCGCGGGCGACCACCTCGATCCGATCGCCGTCGGCCAGATACACAGCCGCGACTTCGCACGACAGCGCCTCCGCTGCGATCAGCGCCACTGCGCGCATCGCCTCGACGACCCCGGCCGCGTCGATGCTCGCTGCGGAACGCACCGCCTCGAGCTCCTCGAGCTCGTCCGCGAGACGCTTTGCCGGCGACACCGACTCGACCGCGTCCGCCGCGAGCATCCCGGCTGCCCTGAGCGCCTCGTCGCTGACAGAGGCGAGCTCGTCCCGCTCGCAGCCGAAGACCACGACGACGTCGCTCGTCACGGGTACGAATGCCGCCGCCCGCGCGTAGTACGGCCCGAAGACGAGCTCCTTGCCGCCGTGAGCAAGGCGGACGGGCTCGCGGCTCCGGAGCGCCTGCGCGAGCGATACCTCGTCGTCCACGTCGACCTCGACCAACCCGGCCCAGCCGGCGCCGCGACCGCTCCCGCCGAAGTGAACGAACTGGTTGCCGGTCACCCGGCGCAGCACGAACAGATCGGCCGCGCCGACAGAAGCGGCCGCAGCATCGGCCCGGGGAGCCGTCGTCGCCATCGCTGCATTATCGACTAGAAGAGCGTCGTCGTCTTGGGAGCTGCGCCGAGATGGGCGCGCCCGAGGTCGGTGACGATGCGCCCGCGCGGGGTCCGCTGGAGAAACCCGAGCTGAAGCAGGAAAGGCTCGTAGACGTCCTCGATCGTCTCCGGCTCCTCTCCGAGCGCCACCGCGAGCGTCGAGAGACCCACCGGCCCGCCGCCGAACTTGAAGACGACGCAGCGCAGCAGCTCCCGGTCGAACCGCTCGAGCCCCGTCGAATCGACCTCGAGCAGCGCCAGCGCCTCCTCGGCGATCGCGGTCGTCACCACGCCCTCGTGGCGGACCTCGGCGACGTCACGCACGCGGCGCAGAATGCGGTTTGCGATCCGAGGCGTCCCGCGTGAGCGGCCGGCGACGAGCTCGGCAGCATCCTCGTCGATCTCCAGGGCGAGGATCTGCGCGGAGCGGCGGACGATCGACGCCAGCTCCTCGGGACTGTAGAGGTCGAGCCGGAACGTCAGGCCGAAGCGGTCGCGCAGAGGAGTGGTGAGCAAGCCCGTCCGTGTGGTCGCGCCGACCAGCGTGAACGGCGCGAGGTCGAGCGTCAGCGTGCGGGCCGCCGGCCCCTGCCCGACGATGATGTCGAGGCGGAAGTCCTCGAGCGCCGGGTAGAGGATTTCCTCGGCCGCGCGGTTCAGCCGGTGGATCTCGTCGACGAAGAGGACGTCCCGGGGCTCGAGCGTCGTGAGGATCGCCGCGATGTCGCCCTTGCGCTCGAGCGCCGGGCCGGCCACCTGCCGGATGCCGACCCCGAGCTCGTTGCGGACGATCTGAGCAAGCGACGTCTTGCCGAGGCCCGGCGGCCCGGCGAGCAGAACGTGGTCGAGCGCCTCCCCGCGCGCCTTCGCAGCCTGCAGGGCGATCGAGAGCTGCTCCTTGACGCGCTCCTGTCCGACGAAGTCGGAGAGCGTGCGCGGGCGGAGCGACCGCTCGAGCTCCTCCTCGCCACTGTCGTGAACGACAGTCGCCAGCAACTCGCTCACGCCGCTCTCCGCAACACCGCGCGCACCTGCTCCTCGACGGAAAGTTCGGCGTCCACCTCGGCGAGCGCCCGTTCGGCATCGATCAGCGGCCAGCCGAGCTCGACTAGAGCATCACGTGCAAGCGGCGAATTGCCGGCCTCCGTCGCGTCCGCGACCGAGGCCAGCTTTTCCTTCAGCTCGAGGACGACCCGCTGCGCGGTCTTCAGCCCGACACCGGGGATCGCCTGGAACCGCTTCACATCGTCCAGCGCGATCGCGCGCCGCAGCTCCGAGGGCGTCGAGCCGGAGACGATCGCGAGCGCAACCTTGGGGCCCACACCGGAGACGCCGAGCAGCAGCTCGAAGACCTCGCGCTCCTCCGATGTCGCGAACCCGTAGAGCTGGAGCGCGTCCTCACGGACGACCGTATGGATCTCGACCGTGATCTCACGATTTTCTGCAACACCGCCGCCGAGGCGCGGCACCGACGAGCTCGCGTGGACGAGATAACCGACGCCGTTCACGTCGATGATCAGGGCGCTCGACGTGCGTCCGGCGATGCGACCGCGAAGACGGGCAATCATTAGGAGACGGCCCTCAGAAGCGGCGGAGCGAGGGCGTGGCAGATCGCGACGGCGAGAGCGTCGGCCGCGTGACTCGGATGCGGTACCTCGTCGAGCGCCAGGATCGCCTTCACCATGTTTCCCACTTGCTGCTTGTCGGCGCGGCCGTAGCCGCAGACCGCCTGCTTGACGCGAGCCGGTGCGTATTCGGCGCACGCGAGACCGGCGGACGACGCGGCGACGAGCACGGCTCCCCGCGCCTGCCCGACGGAGAGCGCGATGCGGGCGTCTGCGCCGACGAACGATTCCTCCAGCGCGACGGCATCCGGCGCGTGCAGGGCGATCAACTCCTGGACGCCCTCGAAGATCGTGAGCAGACGAGCCTCCGGGCGCTCCCGCGGCGACGTTCGCCACCACCCGTGGCAGATGGCGGTGATCCGCGCGCCGTTGACGTGGACGATCCCGTACCCGCATGCAGCCGTCCCTGGATCGATGCCGAGAACTCTCACGAGGACACGTTAGGCACCGGACCGGACGTTTCCTCTTCGGCCCCGGGGCGGGGCTCAGACCTCCCGCGGGTGAAGCGCCGGCAGCCGCAGCACGGCAGCTCCTGCTGCACCCACGAGCGCGCCGAGGACTGCGCCGGCGAGCACGTCGGTCGGGTAGTGCACGCCGACGTACACGCGGGAGATCGCGATCAGGACGGCCAGACCGAGGAACGCCGGCGCGAGCCGCGGGGCGACCACCGAAAGCACGACGGCTCCTGCAAAGGCGGTCGCCGCGTGGCCGGCCGGAAACGAGCTCGAATGGACGACATAAACGTTCGCGGAGACGTCCCGCAGGCGCGCGTCGACCAGGCAGTAGATGCCGTAGGCGATCAGGCCGGCGGCGATCAGGCCGAAGACGACGAAGCGAGCGATGTGGCCGAGGACGCCGGCGCGCGATCCCCATTTCTTCACGGTCGGCGACAGGCGGCCACGCGCCACTTGTCCTCGACGAGCCCGGTGCGGGCGATCGCCACCAGCCACGGCCCGCCTCGGCCTCGCGCTGCGCAATCGAGTTAGCGCACGCCGAGAGACCCTGGGAACCGGGCCATCATCTCGGTCGACGAGCGCGCAAACATGCTCAGACAATAGCGTCCGCCGAGACACGCCCGCTCTGAACTTGCGGCCTCGTGTTGCGCAACATTCGAGCGTTACGGACTGAGCCGCGTCAGCCGCAGTTCGCTGCCTTCCGTTTCAGCCGACGACTGCCTCGAGCACCTGCTCGGGGATGTCGAAGTTGGCATAGACGTCCTGGACGTCGTCGTTGTCCTCGAGCGCGTCGATCAGGCGCATCACCTGCCGCGCCTTCGCCTCGTCCTCGACGGCCACGGTCACCTTCGGGACGAGCAACAGCTCCGCCGATTCGACCGTCATCCCGGCCTGCTCGATCGCTGCACGCACCGAGGCAAGCGCCTCAGGTGCCGAGGTCACCTCGAAAACGCTGCCGTCCTGCTCGACGTCGTCCGCGCCTGCGTCTGCGGCGACGAGCAGCAACTCCTCTTCGTCGACGCCGTCGGCTGGAACGACCACCACGCCGCGCCGCTCGAACTGCCAGGCGACCGCCCCCGTCGCGCCGAGGTTGCCGCCGTTCTTCGCGAACATGTGACGCACGTCGGCGGCCGTGCGGTTCTTGTTGTCGGTCAGCGCCTCCACGATTACCGCGACACCCTCCGGGCCGTAGCCTTCGTAGACGATCGTCTCGAACGCGTCGGCGTCGGCGTCGGCGCCGGACCCCTTGGCGATCGCCCGGTCGATGTTGTCCTTCGGCATCGAATAGGACTTCGCCTTCTCGATCGCGTTCTGGAGCGCGAGGTTGTTGCTCGGGTCACCGCCGCCGTCCTTCGCCGCGACGATGATCGCCCGGGAGAGCTTCGAGAAGAGCTTGCCGCGCTTGGCGTCGGCGGCCCCCTTCTTGTGCTTGATCGAAGACCACTTGCTATGCCCTGACACCCTGCTCCTCCCTCACGAGCTCCAGGAACGCCGCGTGCAGCCGCGTGTCGTCGGTCAGCTCCGGGTGAAACGCCGCAACGAGGAAGCGCCCATCGCGGGCGAGCACCGGCCGGCCGGCCACCTCGGCGAGCACCTCGACGTTCGGCCCGACCTCCTCGATCCACGGCGCACGGATGAAGACCGCGCGCACCGGCCCCTCGACGCCCACCACGTCGAGATCGGTCTCGAACGAGTCGCGTTGGCGCCCGAACGCGTTGCGGCGGACGGTGATGTCGACCAGGTCGAGGTGCTCCCGGTCGAGCACGATCATGCCCGCGCACGTGCCGAACACCGGCCGCTCGAAGCGGCGCAGCGCCTCGTCGAGCCCGTAGAGGCCCATCAGGCGCATGAAGGTCGTCGACTCCCCGCCCGGAATCACCAGGCCGTCCAGATCCTGCAGCTGATCAGCCTTGCGGATCTCGACTGCGTCCGCGCCGAGGCGGTGCAACATCTGGACGTGCTCGCGAAAGTTCCCCTGCAGCGCGAGGACGCCGATCCGAAGCGGCTTCATACCTGGCAATGGTATCGGCG
>JALYLO010000454.1 GCA_030774175.1 Actinomycetota bacterium | reverse complement strand
TCAGCACTATGTCCGCGTTCACGAGCTCGTAGCCGCACTTGCGCACCTGCGTGTAGGCCTCGCGCAGGAGCTTCAGCGACGAGACGCCCTTCAGCTCGGGATCGTCCGCCGGAAAGACCGTGCCGATGTCGCCGAGACCGGCGGCCCCGAGCAGCGCGTCGATCAACGCGTGCGTGATCACGTCACCGTCGGAATGGCCGGCCAGCCCGCGTGACGAACGGAACGGGACGCCGCCGAGCACGAGTGGCACACCCGGCTCGAGCGCATGCGCATCGACGCCGATTCCCACTCGTAGATCAGGCACGAAGCACCGGCTTCACAGCCACGAGGACACCAGCGCGAGGTCTTCGCGTGAGGTCACCTTCAGGAGCCGCGGATCGCCAGCCACAGCCTTGATGCGCCCGCCCTGCTTCTCCACAAGCGACGCGCAGTCCGTCCCCTCACCGGCGACCGCCCGGCGCAGCGCGGCGGCGACAAAGGCCTGCGGAGTCTGCGACAGGACGAGCCCCTCGCGCTCGACCGTCTCCACCACCTCGCCCTCGCGTACCCGTTTCACTGTGTCAGCGATCGGAACGACCGGCACCACACCGTCGTAGCCCTCCGAGAGCGGCGCGAGCACCCGCCCGATCACGTCATCCGACACGAGCGGGCGTGCCGCATCGTGCACCAGCACGACCGCGGCGTCCTCCGGCACCTCAACCAGAGCCGCGCGGACCGAACCGGCGCGCGTGTCGCCGCCGGTGACGACCGCGCTCACCTTGCCCGCGCCGAGCTCCTCGGCGAGCACGATGCACGGCTCCTCCCAGCCGGGAGGCGCCGCGACAACGATTCCTTCGATCCACTCGGATTCGTCGAGGCGCCGTAGCGGCTCGGCGACGAGCGGCAGGTCACCCAGGCGTGCGAACGCCTTCGGACGATCGTCACCGAGCCGCTCCCCGCGCCCTGCGGCCGCGAGGACAGCCCACACCGACACCTACGCCGCCGCGCCGGCCTTGCTCTTCGACTTCGTCGCAGCGGTCTTCGGCGTCGAGGCCTTCTTCTTGGTGCCGTTCGTGCCGTTCGCGCCGTTCGCGCTGTTCGGGCCGCCGTCCGTGGTGCTCGTGCTGCTCTTGCCGTTCGTAGTAAGCACTTCGTCCAGCCACTCCGCGGCCGCGTCTTCCTCGAGGCTCTTCGCGTACATCAGCTCGGAGGCAAGGATTTTCTTCGCCTGCACGAACATCTGCTTCTCGCCCGTGGAAAGGCCCTTCTCGTGGTCGCGTAGCGACAGGTTCCGGACGACTTCCGCGAGCTCGAAGATGTCGCCCGTCTTCATCTTGTCGCGGTTGTGCTTGAAGCGGCGGTTCCAGTTCTTGGGCATCGCGGTGCCGCCACCGATCAGCGCCTTCGTGACCTTCTTGACCATCTCCTCGTCGATCACCTGCCGGAGGCCGACTGCCTCGGCGTTCTCGCTGGGGACGTTGACGGTCATGTCGTTGTGCAGGATCTTGATCGTGAGGTACTCGCGCTTCTCTCCGAGCACGAGTCGCTTTTCCTTCTTCACGATCGTGCCTGCCCCGTGGTGCGGGTACACCACCTTGTCGCCGACCTTGAACAAACTTCCTCCCCTACTGATCGCGGGTCTACTCGGCAAAGACGCCGGCGGCTTAACGCCCCGGCGCATTGATCAACAGTGTAGCAAAAGCCCCGCAAATCGGCCATTTTTTAAAAAAGCCCTGCTCATTGCGGCCTAGAGTTGCAGATAACGATCGACGAGGTTGTGCTCCTGCAGGCGGCGGAGACCCTCTCTGATGTCGCGCGCACGGGCCGTTCCGACGCCCTGCACCGCCTCTAGGTCGCGCTGGGAGGCGCGGACGATCGCGTCCAGGCCTTCCATGTCCGCGACCACCCGCTGGATCACGCCCGGGGGCAGGCGTGGAATGTTCGCCAGCACGCGATAGCCGCGTGGCGAGACCGAATGGTCCAACGGGTTCACCGAGCGGGAATAGCCGAGCAGCTCGGCGATCCGCTCGAACTCGAGCAGCTCCTGGTAGCTGAGCGACGCCAGTCCCTCGAGGGCGAGCACCGCTTCGGGGCCTCCGCCCGCGACGTGGTAGTCGTTGACCACAGCCGCCTTCTGACCCGGGACGTCGCCGAGCAACTCGGTCAGGCGCATGCGGATCAGCCGCCCCTCCGTGCCGAGCTCGACGCAGTTGCGCTCGATCTCCTCCGCCATCCGAGTCGTCAACTCCGCTCTCTGCAGGACGACCAAGACGTCGTCGAGCACGATGGCGTTCTGGAACTCGAGCGCCGTCAGCCGCGTCAGCACCTGCTCGAGACGGGTGCGATAGGTATCGAGCGTCGCAAGCGCCTGGTTTGTCTTCGCGAGGACTGTCGGGACAGCATCGAGTTGGTAGCGCTGCCTGCCCTGGAAGATCGTCACCGTCTCACGCTGTTGAGAGATCGAGATGACGAAGGCGCCCGTCTGCTTTGCAACGCGTTCGGCCGTCCGGTGGCGCGTGCCGGTCTCGTTCGACGAGATCGTCGGATCCGGCATCAGCTGCACGTTCGCGTACGCGATCTTGGACAGGTTGTCCTTCACGATGATCGCGCCGTCCATCTTCGCAAGCTCGTACAGCAACTGCGGCGCGAATGCGAGGTCGAGGCGCATTCCGCCCGAGTAGAGGAACGCCAGCGCTTCAGGATCGCCGATCACGATCAGCGCGCCCTCGTGCGAGCGGATGATGTCGTCGATCCCCTGCCGGAGGTCGGTCCCCGGCGCTACACGCGCGATCGACGCGCGCAGGCGCGGGTCGCGGCGCGGGTCGTCCTCGGACGGCGAGCGCGTGAAGCCCAGGGTGCCGGGTTGCTTATCCCCTTTGTCGGGCATCGAGCCCCGCCGTGATTGCGTGTCTCAGCGTGTCGTGTTCCTCCACACTGAGTTTGCCACGCGCGGCGGTGCCCGCCGGAACGAGAACACTGTCGAGGCCGAGCTTCGCGCACTCCTGCAGCCGGCGCTCGGCCTGGGTCGCGGGCCGGAGGCGGCCGGTCAGGCCGATCTCGCCGAAGGCCGCGAGACCGCTGCGAACAGGCGCTCCCTTCGCCGCGGAGGCGATCGCGAGCGCGATCGCGAGATCGGCCCCGGGCTCGTCGATGCGGACGCCGCCTGCGACGTTGACGAAGACGTCCGTGCTGCCG
>JALYLO010000453.1 GCA_030774175.1 Actinomycetota bacterium | reverse complement strand
CGGAGGTCTGCGACCTGACGTTCGGTAAGGATCCCCGTACCTACGATATGGCCTCCCGGATCCTGAACGAGGAGGTGGAGCACGAGGCTTGGTTCATCGAGCTGCTCTCGATGGAGCGCGACAACGTCGTCCGTCCGTCCGGTCACTTCCGACGAGGCGCTCCCGGCGAGGCGCCCTATTCGAAGAACGCCGGCTTCTACAACCCGTAGCGAACTGGCGGGCGAGCGCGAGTACCGGGTCGTGTTCGAGCTGCCGGACGGCTCGACCCACGCCGCCATGTGCGGCGCCGAGGAACACGTGCTCGACGCCGCCCGACGCGCCGGCCTGGAGCTGCCCTCTGCCTGCGAGCAGGGCTGGGATCTGGCCTGCGCGGTCAGGGTGCTCGAGGGGCGAGTCGACCAGAGCGACGCTCGTCGCTACTACCCTGTCGACGAGGAGGCGGGCTTCGCGCTGATCTGCACGGCGAAGCCTCTCTCCGACCTGCGCCTCCGCACACACCAAAGCGACGCGATGTGCGCGCACCGGCGCGACCACCGGCTGCCGGCCCCGCGCGGACGCTGGGGGAGGACACGATGAACTGCTACGAATGCGCCAAGACTGGGGCGGTCACCCTTCGGAAACGGGGGCCGAAGGACGCTCGGCTCGCTCTCGGACTCTGAGACGCCAAGATGCGACTTGGTAGCCTCTTGGCGTGAAGCCGGTCATCAGGGGCCGGGGAGACGCGAGCTTGCACGGCTCGGCGACCGCCAGGTGCGGCGTCCGCTCTCCCGACCGCGTGCCGGCAGAGGATGTTTGAGAAGTGACGGCCGTGAGCGTCACCGACACGCTCGGCCGGCCGCTTCGCGACCTGCGCATCTCGGTCACCGACCGCTGCAACTTCCGCTGCGTGTACTGCATGCCGAAGGAGCTGTTCGGGCGCAACTACCACTTCCTGCCGCGCGCGGAGCTCCTCACCTTCGAGGAGATTGAGCGGCTCGCCCGCGTGTTCGTCGCGCACGGCGTCAAGAAGATACGGCTGACCGGGGGCGAGCCGCTCGTGCGCCGCGAGCTCGAGAAGCTGATCGCGATGCTCGCGGCGATCGACGGCCTCGACCTGACGCTGACGACGAACGGGTCGCTCCTGCCGCAGAAAGCGCACCCGCTCGCCGAGGCGGGCCTCAAGCGCGTCACCGTGAGCCTCGACTCCCTTGACGACGCCGTCTTCCAGGCGATGAACGACGTCGGCTTCCCGGTCGCGCGCGTGCTCGCCGGGATCGAGGCAGCCGCTGCGGCAGGCCTCACGCCGGTAAAGGTGAACATGGTCGTCAAGCGCGGCGTCAACGACGGCTCCATCCTCGACATGGCCCGCTTCTTCCGCGGCACCGGCCACATCCTTCGCTTCATCGAGTACATGGACGTCGGGCACACGAACGGGTGGCGGCTGGACGAGGTCGTCCCGGCCGCGGAGATCGTGCGCACGATCGACGCCGAGTTCCCGCTCGGGCCGGTCGAGCCGAACTACCGCGGCGAGGTCGCCAAGCGCTGGCGCTACAAGGACGGCGCGGGCGAGATCGGCGTCATCGCCTCGGTCACGCAGCCCTTCTGCGGCCACTGCACGCGGGCCCGCCTCTCGGCCGACGGCAAGCTCTACACCTGCCTGTTCGCCGTCCGCGGCCACGACCTGCGCGCGCTCCAGCGCGGCGGAGCCTCCGACAAGGACCTCCTCGAGGCGATCGGACGCATCTGGAGCCGCCGCACCGACCGCTACTCGGAGATTCGCTCGGCGGAGACGGTCGGCCCGCCGAAGGTCGAGATGAGCTATATCGGGGGGTAACGGCGATCGCGCCCTGACCGGCATCGACCCGACCGCTAGATGCCGACGAGGGCCACGGCGGTCAGGCCGAGCTGGTGATGGATCACGAACCGGAGCCGGTGGGCGGCGTGGTAGAGGGGGAGGGCGACGAGCACCCCGAGGTAGACCTTCGTGACGGGATGGCGGACGAGGTCGACCGCCCAGCCAAACGCTTGAGCCAAGCGAACCCCGCCTTCCAGCGAAAGCCGAACGGTTCCCGGGATCGACGGCCGGGGCCGCCGTGTCGCCTTCCGGCTCATCCGCGACAACGGCAAGCCGCGAAGTTGCCGAGCGCGGGGACTGAAACGGGCTTCAAACCGCGGTGCCGTTTTTCGCCGGCGAACGTAACCTGTGCCTAGGCGAGAAGCACGGTCCCGACGAGCAGGATCAGGAGCAGCTGTCCGCGCACGAACGCACCGAGCTTCAGGTCGATCAGGTCCCAGGTGTCGCGCATCTTCTTGCGCTTCGGCCTGGCCAAGAGCGAGGCGACGAAGCCCACCGCACGCTGCCGCTCGAAGATCCAGTACGCGGCCGCAGCGAGCGTGAAGAAGATCCCCAGCAGAACTTCGAACGCCTTCACCGTGACGGTCGTCGCGGGGTGCACGAGCTTGCCCGCCTTCGGCAGGTGGCGAAGGCGGTTGTCGATCGCGGTGAGGATCTCGTGCTTGACGCCCGTCGAGTGCTTCGCCTCGCGGTGGATTTGCGCCTGCGCGTCGGCCCCGAGCGCGGCCTGCACCTGGGCGACCGCCCGCGGCACCACGATCCAGAGGAACAGTCCCACGAGCGCGAACAGCCCGAGGTAGTGCAACAGCAGCCCGACCCCCCGGGGGACGCCGTGACCCTTCAGCCACTCGATCCCGGGCCGCATCGCCGCGGCGATGATGAAGGCGAAGAAGAGCAACGCCAGGACGAGCTTCAGCTTCCAGAGCGCGAGCGCCGCAATGACGATCCCCCCCACGACCAGCGTCGCGAGCGCTGCGCGCTTCGCGAGTTCTCTCATGACCAGGCCATTACAACCCATACCAGCGATCGCCGCCAAGAGCACGCGTCGCACGGGTTCTGGGAGGTTTTCGACGCGCGAAGGTCCCGAATGGGGTGAGGGCGTCCGGTGCACAAACCAGATCTCACGCCGCAGCTTCGTGCTCGTGGCGAGGGCGCGGCTTGCTGCTCGCTGTTGTAGCGCCGGATATAGATGCGCAGGATCTGTTTGAGGTGGGGGCGCCCCAAGGTCAATAGCCAGCCGAGAGACTCGGTCCGGAAGGTGGGGACGAAGCGCTCTGCATAGACGTTTGCCTGCGGGACGCGGTCGGCGTGTGGATCACCTTGATCCCTTCGCTGCGGAACACTCGTCGAACGAGGTGCTGAGC
>JALYLO010000452.1 GCA_030774175.1 Actinomycetota bacterium | reverse complement strand
CTCAAACGAGCCTCCGCTCGAGGTACGCCGCGAGTCGGGTGAGCGGAAACGAAATCATGAAGAACATCGCCATCACGCCGCCGTAGATCTCGAACGCGTGCGAGTCCGACGGCGGCGTCAGCTGGAGACGCTCGACCGAGCGCTGGCCGGTCTGGAGCACCTCGGCGACCCCGATCAGCGCAGCAAGCGTCGTGTTCTGGATCACGTTCACGAGCAGGCTGACGAGCGGCGGCAAGAGCCGGCGAAGCGCCTGCGGGAAGATCACGTTCGTCATCGTCCCGACCCAGCCGAACCCGAGCGCCGCCGCCGCCTCGTGCTGCTCGCGCGGCACCGACTGGATCGCGCCGCGCGTCGCCTCGGCGACCTGCGCGCTGCCCCACAGGGTCAGTCCGATCCAGGCGGCGTTGAACGCAGTCAGCCGGATCTGGAGCGAGGGCAGCCCGAAGTAGATGAGGAAGATCGTCACGATGATCGGCAGGCCGCGCCACACCTCGATGTAGAGCCGGACGGCCGCCCGCACGGCGAGGGCGCGCAGCGTCAGCAGCGTTCCGAGCACGATCCCCACGACGGCGCTGCCCGTGACCGCGAAGAATGCGATCTTGAGCGTCATCGCGAGGCCGGTGTGGAACATGTACCGGGCGACCGGGCCGACCCACTCGGGCAGGTGGAGGGCGTGCGCTGACATCAGACGGTCTCCGGAAGCGCAAGTCGTGACTCGACGACGCGGATCAACGCGGAGAGCGACCAGACGAGCACGAGGTAGCAGACGGCGAGCACCGAGTACATCTCGATGTCCTTGAAGCTGAACGACGCGAGCGAATAGGCCGTGTTCGTCAGCTCCTGGTAACCGATCGCCGTCATCAGCGCGGTGTTCTTGAGCACGGAGACGTAGGTGTTGATCGTCGAGGGCAGCGAGATGCGGCCGCCGATCGGGAGCGTCACGTTGAGGAACGTTCCGATCCGACCGAAGCCGAGCGCCTGTCCAGCCTCGCGGTAGGGCGCGGGCACCGCCTCGAAGCCGGCGCGGAAGTTCTCGGTGTTGAACGCGCCGCCCCAAACCGTGACCGCGATCCACGCCGCCTCGAACGGCGAGAGCACGATCCCGAACCGCGGCAGGCCGTAGAAGATCAGGAAGATCTGCGCGAGGATCGGGGTGTTGCGGATGATCTCGACGTAGACGGCAGCGAGTTGGCTGAAGAGCGGGAGGCGGTGTGCACGAGCCGCCCCGAGCAGCGAGCCGACGACGAGCGAGCCCGCGATCCCGATCACGGACACCTCGAGCGTCTTCTGAAGCCCCTGCCAGAGTTGCGGCAGGTGGTCGACGATGTATGACCAGTCGAACGACGCGAGCATGGTGAGAAGAATCCAGGGGCGGCGGGAGCCGCCCCTGCGACCGGCTATGGCTACT
The DNA here is from genome assembly GCA_030774175.1 of Actinomycetota bacterium. Next base: position 8,357 of record JALYLO010000452.1, on the reverse strand, counting down.
AGATCACGGGCAGATCGCGGTCAGGTCTTTCCCGACCGGGTACTGGAAATTCGACTTCGGGCGCGGCACGTTGTCGAGGAAATCCGCGACGAGCCGGCTCGGTGCGTTGTTCTTCAAGATGCCGACGAACTCGTCGCGCTTCTTCATGAACGCGATGGCCGCATTGACCCATTTGCCGACGGCTGTGTCACCCTTCCGAAGGCCGATCCCCCAGGGGATGTTCAGGAACTTGTCCTTCGTCAGCTTGAGCGTCGGGTCCTGCGTTGCCACGCCGAGCAGGAACGCGTCGTCGAACATGAACGTGTTGGCCTGCCCGTTCTTGACCGCGAGCGTCGCCGCCGCCGGCGAGTCGACCTCGAGCAGACTCGAGTCCTTGAAGCAGTTCCGGACCCAGGTGCCGTAAATCGAGCCGCGCGTGGTGGCGATGGTCTTGCCTTTCAGGTCGGCGAGCGACGTGATGCTCGAGTCGTTCGGGACGAGCAGCCGCCCCGTTGCCGAATAGTACGGGTTCGAAAAGTCGATTTGGTCGGCGCGCGCCTGCGTCCACGTGAGCGTCGAGATGATCATGTCGACCCGGCCCGAGATCAGCGTCGGAATCCGGCTCGGTGTCGTCACGCACGTGAGGCTGACGCGGTTGATCTTGCCGAACGCGAGCTGCGCGAAGCGGCGGGCGATCTGGACGTCGTAGCCGTCGTTTTTACCCTTCACGTCGATGAACCCGAACGGCGGGAAATCGCACTTGACGCCGATCAGGAAGCGGTGCCGGCTCGTGATGTTCGCGGGCAGCTTCGGGAACGTCGCCACCGACGCCGAGTGGGCCATCGACTTCTCCAGGCCGGCCGGTGCGGCCAGACCCCAGGCGGCGAGCGTCACGGCCGCGAGAGCTACGACGATCATCGCGAGTGCCAGATTCTTCATACAACGTCTCCTTCTTCGGTGATGGTCAGATCTTCGAGCGAGTCGGCGAGCTGGAGCGAGCGGCGCAGGAACTTCCGCGTCCGCTCCTCCCGCGGCCGGTCGAGCACCTCGGGTGGATCGCCCTGCTCGACGATGCGCCCTTCGTCCATGAAGACGAGCCTGTCACCCACGTCGCGGGCGAACTGCATCTCGTGCGTGACGACGAGCATCGTCATCCCGGAGCGGGCGAGATCGCGCATGACGACGAGCACCTCGCCGACGAGCTCAGGGTCGAGAGCGGACGTGACCTCGTCGAATAGCATCACGTGCGGCTCCATCATCAGCGCCCGCGCGATCGCCACGCGCTGCTGCTGGCCGCCGGAGAGCTGGTGTGGGTGCTGGCGCGCCTTCTCCTCGAGGCCGACGCGCGCGAGCAGCTCCATCGCGCATTTCTCCGTCTCGGCCCGCGACTGCTTCCGGATCTTCCGGCTTGCGAGGGTGAGGTTGTCGATCACCTTCAGGTGCGGGAAGAGGTTGAACTGCTGGAACACCATCCCGATGCGTTGGCGGACTGCGGAGAGGTCGGCGCCGCGCCGCGTGATCTCCTCCCCCTCGAAGAAGATCCGCCCCGAGTCGAGCGTCTCGAGCAGGTTGACGCAGCGCAGGAGGGTGCTCTTGCCGCTCCCGCTTGGCCCGATCACCACGAGCACCTCGCCGGCCGCCACCTGGAGGTCGATCCCCTCGAGCACGAGGTTGTCGCCGAAGCTCTTCCGCACCGCCTCGAGTCGCACGACCGGCTCGTTGGGGGCGCTGGCCTGCACTACCGCCGAAGCCGAGATCAAGAAGGAAAGATTACAACCGAGAAGGCCCCGTCATGTCAAGTCGAGGACTTGGAGCCCGGGAGCGAGATCCAGACGTCTGCGCCGGAAGGGACGCGGTTCGCTGCCGTGCGCTCCCGTGAAGGGGGCCGTTACTCCGACGAGACCATCCAAGCCACCGCCCGCGTACGCCTCAAGCGCCGGCCACTAGTGAAGCCATTTCGTCACAACCGGACACGGCGTGTTAGGTTCAACGCTCCTTGAGCATCCTGGCGTATCTCGATCCGGGCTCCGGCAGCATGATTCTGCAGATGATCGCGGGCGGCACCGCCGCCGTCGCGGTCACTGCGAAGCTGTACTGGCGCCGGGTGTTGAAGTTCCTCCGGATCCGCAAGGACGACGAGCAAGACGATTGACCCACTGCGGCGCGACCGCGGCTCGTTCCGCGACCCCGGCAACCGCGTGTTCGACGCGCCGGATGCCGTCTATCGCGGCCTGAGCGAAGCCGCGGCCGAAGACTGGCGCGCGCTGGCCGCCTCACCGCTCGCCCGCGACCCACGGATCGTGGCCACGGAGGAGCTCGACGAGGCCCCGCCTCCGTGGTCCGTGCTACTGCGCCACGAGCGGATCCCGTTCGTCTCGTATCCCTACGAGTGGCCCTTCTCGACGCTCAAGCGGGCCGCACTGCTGCAGCTCGACCTGCTCCTCGACGCGCTCGGAGCGGGGCTGGTCCTCAAGGACGCCACGCCGTACAACGTCCAGTGGAACGGCTCGCGTCCGGTCTTCATCGACGTCGGCTCGTTCGAGCGCTACCGCGATGGGTCGGCGTGGGAGGGTTACCGTCAGTTCTGCCAGCTCCAGCTCTACCCGCTGATGCTGGCGGCGTGGAAGGACGTCCCGTTCCAGCCTTGGCTCCGGGGAGCGCTGGACGGCATCTCGCCGGGCGAGATGCGCAACCTGCTCTCGCTTCGCGACCGATTCCGCAGGGGCGTGACCACGCACGTCGTGCTGCACGCGCGGCTGGAGCGGCGGTACGCGGCGCGGGCGGGCGAGGTGAAGGCGGAGCTCGAGCGCGCGGGGTTCCGGAAGGAGCTCATCGTCGCGAACGCGCGCAAGCTGCGCAGGCTCGTCGACGGCCTCGAGTGGCACGGGACCAGTGCGGCGTGGGGCGACTATGCGCAGACCTGGAACTACAGCGACCGGGACGCGGAGCGGAAGGCCTCGTTCGTGCGCGAGACAGCGCAGTCGGTGGCGCCGCGCCTCGTTTGGGATCTCGGCTGCAACGACGGCACGTACTCGAAGGTGTGCGCGCGAGAGGGCGCGTACGTGGTCGCGACGGACGCCGACCACCACGTCGTCGACCGGCTCGCCCGCGAGTCGAACGAGCGGATCCTGCCGCTCGTGGTCGACCTCGCGGATCCGCCGCCGTCCCTGGGCTGGCGCGGCGCCGAGCGGAAGCACCTGCCCGCGCGCGGCAGGCCCGACCTCACGCTGGCGCTGGCGCTCGTCCATCACCTCGCCATCACCCGCAACGTCCCGCTCGTGGAGCTGCTCGACTGGTTTGCGTCGCTCAAGGGCTCGCTCATCGTCGAGTTCGTCGACCCCTCGGACGCAATGGCGCAGCGCCTGCTCGCAGCGAAGCGCGACGGCTTGCACGAGGACTACACGCGCGAGACGTTCGCGCGCCTCCTCGGCGAGCGGTTCGACGTCGTGCGCACGGAGGAGCTCGCAGAAGGCCGCCGCGTCCTCTACCTTGCGCTCCCGCGATGAGCCGCAAGCTGGCGAAGAACGCCCTCCACCTCACGGTGCTGTGGACGTTCGCCGTCGCGCAGCCGCTCTTCGACCTGCTCGGGAAGACACCCGAGTTCTTCGTCGTCCGCGGCTCCACCGGCAGCGACATCGTCGTCTTCGCACTCGCCCTCGCAGTCGCGCCGCCGGCAGTGCTCGCCGGCGTCGAGGCGCTTGCAGGGCTTGCCTCGTCCCGCGCCGCGTCTGCCGCCCACCTCGTGCTGGTCGCGCTGCTGTCCGCCGTCATCGCGGATCAGGTCGTCCGCGAACACACCCACTCGACGCTCCTGGTCTTCCTGGTGGCAGCCCTGCTCGGAGCGGCGTTGGCGGCGGCGTATGCGAGCTCGCGCGCCATCCCGCTCTTCCTGACGGTGCTGGCACCCGTGCCGCTGATCTTTCTCGGCGTGTTCCTCGCGCGCTCGCCGATCGCGAAGCTCGAGGGGACGGCGAAGGCCCTGTCGATCACCGCGCCGCGCCGCGATCCGCCGATCGTGGTCGTGATCTTCGACGAGTTCCCGGTCACGAGCCTGATGGACGGTCGGCGCCGGGTCGACGCCGGTCGGTTCCCGAACTTCGCCGCGCTCGCGCGACAGGCGACCTGGTACCGCAATGCCACCAGCGTGCACGAGCACACCACGGAGGCGGTCCCCGCGATCATGACCGGCCTGTATCCGAAAGACGGTGCACTGCCGCTCGCGAAGGATCATCCGGACAGCGTGTTCACGCTCCTCGCCAGCCGCTACCGCGAGGACGTCTACGAGTCGGTAACGCAGATCTGCCCGACCAAGATCTGCCCGCGGCGCAGAGCGGCGTTCTCGGACCGGATGCGCTCCCTCGCCGACGACCTGGAGGTCGTCTACGGCCATCTCGTGCTGCCGAAGCGGCTCGAGGACCGCCTGCCGTCCGTCTCGAACACGTGGCAGGACTTCGGCGGGTTGAGCCACAGGAACAGCGGGTCGGCCGAGCGGAACCCGCTGATCGTGACGAACGCGAAGCAGATCAACTCCGAGGTCGGCCAACAGATGTGGCGCGATCAGCGGTTCACGTGGGAGGCATGGGTGGGCCGGATCGCGCCCAGTTCGCGGCCGACGCTCTACCTCATGCACCTCCTGATGCCGCACTACCCGTGGCGTTACCTGCCGGACGGGAAGCAGTACGGCAACTCGAACGGGATCGACGGGCTCCAGCACGACAGGTGGGCGCGGGACCGATGGATCGTCGCGCAGGGATGGCAGCGCCACCTGTTCCAGGCCGGGTTCACCGACCGCCTGCTCGGGTCGCTGATGGGACGACTGAAGCGCGAGGGGATCTGGAACCGGGCGCTCGTCGCCGTGCTCGCCGACCACGGCGTCTCGTTCATCCCCGGAGAGCACCGGCGTGGCGTGGACGACGGGAACCTGTCGGACATCGCGTCGGTCCCGCTGTTTCTCAAGTACCCCGGCGAGCGGCGCGGCCGAGTCTCCGACAAGAGCGCCCAGAGCGTCGACGTCGTGCCGACCATCGCCGACGTGCTCGGCGTACGTCTCCCCTATCGGGTCGACGGCATCTCGCTCCGCTCGCCCCGCGGACACGCAGAGGTCGACGTGCGCGGGCCGCATGGCGGCGAGGTCACGGGATCCGCCGTGCGCGTCCACCGGGCGAAGTACGGAACCCTGAGGCGGCAGCTCGAGCTGTTCGGCTCCGGGAGCTGGGCGCGCGTGTACTCGATCGGGCCGCACCGCGAGCTGATCGGTCGCGCGGTTCCGGCGAGCACGCCCCGGTCGGCGGTGAGCGTGTCGATCGACGGCGAGAGCCTGCTTCGCGACGTCGACCTCGGCTCGCTGCTGTCACCGGGGCACGTGTCGGGGCGCGTCTCCAGGGGGCCGCTCGACCTGGCCGTCGCCGTGAACGGACGCGTCGCGGCCGTGACGCGGACCTACGTTGTCGACGGCGACCAGCATTTCGGAGCGTTCGTGCCGGATGCGGCGTTCAGGCAGGGGGCGAATCAGGTCGACGTGTACGCCGTGCGCGGCGGGGGGCTCGAGCGGCTCCGTGGCGGCGTGTCCGGAGCGTCGTGGACGCTGCAGCGCGCAGTGCTGCGGAACGGCGGGCGCGTGGCGCGAATCCGGCCGGGCGCGCTGCACGGGCGAGTCGAGGACTGGTTCAACGAGCGCGACACCGTCCGGGTCGGCGGTTGGGCGGCGGACACCGTCGGCGGCCGTCTCGTCGACGATGTGCTCGTCTTCCGCGGTGACACGTTCGTCTACTCGGGGACGACGACGGTGGGTCGCAGAGGCCTCCCCTTCGGCGACACCCCGCCGACGGAGGCGGTGCGCATGGGCTTCGCGTTCGACCTCCCGCGTTCGCTGATCGGTGACGGGCCGCTGCGCTTCTTCGGCGTCCGCGGCGGCGTCGCCTCGGAGCTCGAGTACGTCAAGAGGTTCCCGTGGCGGCCTTAGCCTCGATCCGCAGCCTCGATCCGCTCGGCGCCGAGGACGCGCCCAGACTCGCGAGCGCCTCCTGAGCCGCGACGCGTCTCCCCACGAGCACCTCGAGCGCCGCGTCGCGAGGCGGTGGGCCGGCTGGAGCGGCCCACCGCCTCAGTAGTTCTCGCTCTGGTTGTTGTCGATTTCGTCGAGAACGGTCGTGGCGTCGGAGTAGCGACTTCGAGTGGAGCTGACAGGCAGCAGCGTTGCCTGTGCGTAAACGGCGGTGGCGCGGACGCTCGCGAGATGCAACCTCGTGTCGGTCTTCGAGGAGACCGAACAGCTCGGAGACCGGGCGATCACGTCGGTGAGTCTTCCTGGCCTGATACAAGCACGAGCGTGCAGCTGAGCGTGATCACGGACGAGATCGACGCACGCCTCCGGCCGGCACTCGACATCTGCGAGGAGCTGGGGATTCGCGCCGTCGAGCTGCGCACGGTCGACGCGGTGTCGATCGTCGACCACACGCCCGAGGTCCTTCGGGCGATTCGGCAAGAGCTCAACGGTCGTGGATTCCGGGTCTGCGCGATCGCCTCGCCGTTCCTGAAGTGCGACCGGGGCGACGATCCCCTTGTGCAGGAGCGCGTGCACGAGCGCGCGCTCGAGGCGGCAGCAGTCATGTCCGCGCCGATCGTGCGCGCGTTCGCATACTGGCGCGAATCCGATCCGAGCGCAGCGCTCCCGGAGCTCGGCAGCGCGCTGAGTCGTGCGGCGGCGCGCGCGAGCGACGTCGGGGTGACGCTCGCGCTCGAGAACGAGCACGAGTGCAACGTCGCCACGAGTGTCGAGGCGCGGGCTGCGCTCGACGCCGCAGCCTCGCCCGACCTCCGCCTGATCTGGGACCCCGGCAACGCCGCGATGCTCGACCCACCTTCGTTCACCGGGCTCGGCGGCCTCGAGACGATCTACGACCGAGTCGCCCATGTGCATCTGAAGGACGTGAGCGCGTCGGGCAGCTGGACCCGGGTCGGCGACGGCATCGTCGCCTTCGCGGCGCTCCTTCGCTATCTCGCCGGCGCGGGCTACGACGGCTACCTCTCGTTCGAGACCCACTACCACCGCGACGGGAGCGGCGAGCTCGCGACGCGCGACTGCGTCGCGGCGTTGCGGTCGATCGCCGCACAGGCGGACGTGGAGCTCGCCGCGTGAGGCCGCACCGCCCATGAGCCTGCGCTACGGCGTGATCGGCGCCGGCGTGGTCGCGCCCCTCCATCTGCACGCGATCGCCGCGCTCGACGACGTCGAGCTGGTCGGGATCAGCGCGCCCGACCAGGCAGTCGCCCTCGCGCGGGCGCAGGAGGCCGGCTGTCCGGCCTTCGCCGACCATCGCGAGCTGCTCGCGCTGGAGCCGGACGTCGTCGTCGTCTGCACACCGCATCCTTCCCATCCGGCACTCACGATCGAGGCGCTCGACGCGGGCGCGCACGTGCTCGTCGAGAAGCCGCTCGCCGTCGAGGTGCGCGAGGCCGACGCGATGATCGACGCCGCAGACCGGGTCGGCCGGCTGCTCGGAGTCTGCTTCCAGCAGCGCTTTAGGCCGGTCATCGCCGCCGCGCGCGAGCTCATCGCGAGCGGTCGGCTCGGCGAGCTCGTGCGCGTCTCGATCGTCGACCCGCTTTACCGCCCATGGAGCTACTACGGGACCGCGGGCTGGCGCGGGACGTGGGAGGGCGAGGGCGGCGGCGTGCTGATGAACCAAGCGCCCCATGCGCTCGACCTCCTCTGCCACCTCGCAGGACCGCCCGCGACGGTGTGGGGCATGTCGCGGCGGCGGTCGCAGCCGATGGAGGCCGAGGACACGGCCACTGCGCTGCTCGAGTACGGCAACGGCGCCGTCGGCACGGTGGCCGTCTCGACCACGGAGCCGGGAGAGCAGCGCATCGAGCTCGTCGGCGACCGCGGCAGGATCGAGATCGTCGGCGAGACGCTCGCCTGCGAGCGGTTCGAGCCGCCGCTGTCGAAACACCTCCCGACGTGCCCGGAGATGTTCGAGCAGCCGACGCTCGTGAGCGAGAGCGTTGCGCTCCCTGCCGGGCGGGGCGACCATCTCAACGTGCACGAGGACTTCGCGGCGGCGATCCGCACGGGGGCGCCGCCACGCGTGCCGGCGCAGGACGCACTCTGGTCGCTCGAGCTCGCGAACGCGATCGTGCTCTCGACGCACGCCGGGCATGCCGTGCCGCTGCCGGTCGACCGGGACGCCTACGCGGCGTTGCTCGTCGACCTGCGCTCCGGGAGGGTCAGGACGCCCTGACGAGGCTCGCCTTCTCGAACCTCGCGGCGCCTGAGTGGACGCTCGAGCGAACGCTCGTCGCGGTCAGCGAGTACGGCTACGACGGGCTCGAACTGCGGCTGCTCGACGGCGAGCCGATCGATCCCCGGTCCGTCG
>JALYLO010000451.1 GCA_030774175.1 Actinomycetota bacterium | reverse complement strand
GGGCAGCCGCAGGCCATCGCCTCGAGCACGGGCTGCCCGAAGCCCTCGCAGAGCGACGGGAAGACGAGCGCGCTCGCGCGCCGGTACAGGGCGGGCAGCTGCGCGAAGTCGAGGTTCCCGACCGCCTCGACGCCGTCCGGCAGGTAGCTGTGGTTGCCGCCGCCCGTGAGGACGAGCCGCAGGTCGGGCCGTTCCGCGCGGATCGACGCAAACGCCTCGAAGAGGCGCTCGTGGTTTTTGTGCGGCCACCGCCGCGCCGGGTAGAGCAGGAACGGCTCGCGCTCGGCGCCCCCGGGGAAGAAGCGCTCGTGGTCGATGCCGAGGTGGACGACGCGGAGCCGCTCCGGGTCGAGGCCGAGCAGCTCGACCGCGCGCTCGCGCACGAACTCGCTGACCGTGATCACGCGGTCGGCCGAGCGGATCGACCGGTGCCAGGCAAGTCGCCGAAACGCACGCTCACCGCGTGAGAAGAGCTGCGGCATGTCGAGGTGCTGGAGATCATGGAGCGAGACGATGGACGGCTGCGCCACATGCGGGATGCGCAGCGTCAGCGGGTAGTGGACGACGTCCGGGGCGCTCAGGCGCGCACGCAGCCGGCCGGGTCGCGCGGTCGCCGCACCCATCGCGAGCAGCCGCTGGGGAATCGTGCGCGCGAGGCGGTACTCCGAAGCCACTTCCGCGGGCAGCCCCTCCGCGGCGTCGGGAGCGACCGGGGGGAGGAGCACGCGATAGTCAAGCTCGCCGACGCCGCCAAGAGCCCGCAGCAGCTCGCGTACGTAGGTCTCGCTGCCGCCGAGCTCGCCCGGCACGAGCGTGAGGAGCGAGATGCCGACCATCCGGCGATCGTAGTCTGACGGCGTGCGCGCGCTCATCGCAGTCTGTCTCGCCACCGTCACGTCGTCGCTCTACGCCCTCTCGGCGGCGCTGCAGGCGCTCGAGGCGCGCGACGCGCCGGCAGACTCGGCGCTCCGCGCGTCGCTGCTCGCGGGGCTGGTGCGCCGCCGCGTCTGGCTCGTCGGCGCGCTCGCGGGAGTCGTGGGCTGGGGGCTCCAGGCGGCGGCGCTGGCGCTCGCATCGGTCTCGCTCGTCCAGCCCGCGCTCGGCCTCGGGCTCGTCGTCCTGCTCGTGCTCGGCGCGCGGCTGCTCGGCGAGAGCATCGGCGTGCGGGAGGTCGCCGGTGCGGCCGCGATCGCCGCCGCCGTTGCCGTGCTCGGCTGGGCTGCGCCGCCCCACACAGGCTCGTTCACCTCGGCGGGGACGTGGGCGGTCGGCGCCGCGCTCCCCGTCGTCGCCCTCCTGCCGTACGCGCTGCGCGCGGCCCGGCGCGCCGGCGGTCTCGCAACGAGCGTGGCGGCCGGGCTCGGTTGGGCGTGGGTGGGGCTCGGAACGGCACTCATCGACGTGTCGGTCGCCGACCGCCGCTTCGCCGCCGCGCTCGCGTGGGGGATCGGAGTGGCGATCGCGAGCTGGTCGGCGCTGCTCTCGGAGATGACGGCGCTGTGGGCCTGGCCCGCGACGCGGGCGATCCCGGTCTCCTTCGGCCTCGAGATGGCCGTGCCGGCTGCGACGGCACCCTTCCTCACCCACCACGGCCTCGGCCCGCTGCACGGGGTGCCGTTCCTCGTCGCGCTCACAGTCGCCTGCGGCGGAGCGATCGTCCTCGGCAGCTCCCGCTCGGTCGCTCGCGCAGTCGTGCCGCTAACAGAGCCGTAATGCGCGGTCTTTACACTCCGGCGCATGCCTGAGGGTGAGGAGACGACCGATGTCGCCGCGCTCTTCGCGCGCCTGAAGGAGGAGATCCGCGCTGCCGGGCCGCGCGGCTCGGACGTGCCTCCGGCGCAGGTGCGGCTCTCCGTGCGCGACCAGGCGGAGCGCCTCTGGCCGATCTCGGCCGAGCGCCCGATCGTCGGCAAGGCGGGGCCCGTGAAGTTGTTCCTGCGCCGCTTCATGCGCTGGTACGTCGAGCCGGCGCTTGCCGACCAGCGAGCGTTCAACGACGCGGTGCTGAAGCTGATCGACGATCTCGACGAGCGCCTGCAGCGGCTCGAGACGAAATGAGAGTCGCCGTTTGCGCTCCGCAGGTCCCCTTCGTCCGGGGCGGCGCGGAGCTGGTGGCGGAAGAGCTCGTCGCGGCCCTGGCGGCGCGCGGTCACGAGGCCGAGCTCGTGACGATTCCGTTCAAGTGGTACCCCGGCACGCGGGTGCTCGACCAGGCGTTCCTGTGGCGGCTCGTCGACCTGACCGAGTCCGACGGGCGCGCGATCGACCGCGTGATCGCGACGAAGTTCCCGGCGTACTGCGTGCGCCACCCCAACAAGGTCGCGTGGGTGCTCCACCAGTTTCGTCAGGCCTACGACTATGACCGAACCGCGCTCGGGCAGTTCTCGGAGTCGCCCGAGGATCGAGCGACCCGCCGGGCGATCGAGCGGCTCGACTCCGTCGCCCTCGGCGAGGCGCGCCGTGTCTTCGCGACGTCGCGCAACGTCTCCGACCGGCTCCGGCGGTTCAACGGCGTCGAGGCCGACCTCTTGCCCCACCCGCCCCAGACGCTCGCCTACCGCACCGCCGAGCCCGAGGGGTTCGTGCTCTCGGTGAACCGCCTCGACCGCGCGAAGCGCATCGACCTCCTGATCGGTGCCGCGAAGGCGGACCCGAGCCTGCGGGTCGTGATCGCCGGCGACGGACCCGACCGCGCCCGGCTCGAGCAGCTCGCGTCGGGGCTGAACGGTCAGGTCGATTTCGCGGGCCGCGTGGACGAGGAGCGCCTCGCCGACCTCTACTCCCGCTGTCTCGCCGTCTACTACGCACCCCTCGACGAGGATTTCGGGATGGTCCCCTACGAGGCGTTTCTCTCGTCCAAGCCGGTGCTGACGACGTCGGATGCGGGCGGCCCGCTCGAGGTCGTGCGCGACCGCCACACCGGCCTCGTCGTCGCGCCCGACGCGGCGGAGCTCGCGCGAGCCGCGTCGTACCTCTGCGCGCACGTCGACGAGGCCAAGGCTTGGGGGCTTGCAGGCAAGGCCGTCGCCGAGCGCGTCACGTGGGACGCCTGCGTCGACGCTCTGCTGGGGTGAGCTGAGGCCGGGTGAGATGAGGGTCGCCTACTACTCCCCGCTGCCGCCGTCCCGCTCGGGCGTCGCCGATTACTCGACGCTCCTGCTGCCCGCGCTGCGAGAGCGCGTCGACGTCGTCGTCGCCGAGCAGGGCAAGCGCGCGCCGGCCGCCGACGTCGCCCTCTACCACGTCGGGAACGACCCCGATGCCCACGGCTGGATCGTCGACGCCCTGCGTGACCGGCCCGGCGTCGTCGTTCTGCACGAGTACGTGCTCCATCATCTGATCGCCGGGATCACGATCGGACGCGGCAACGGGCGCGGCTACCTGGACGCGATGGAGCGCGAGCTCGGCGTGGCCGGCCGGCTGCTCGGCCTCGGCGTGCTCGACAACCTCCTACCGCTCCTCTGGGAGACGCAGCCGGAGCGCTTCCCCCTGTCCGGGGTGGTTCTCGACCGGGCTGCCGGCCTGATCGTCCACTCCGACTACGTCGGCGAGCGCGCGCGGGCCGCCGGGTACGACGGGCCCTTGTGGCGCATCCCGCATCCGGTGTGGCCACACCTCGACGCCGAGCCCGCGACCGACGTGGCGGGCGAGCCGTTGATCGGCTGCTTCGGCTTCCTGAACATGAACAAGCGGATCCCGCAGCTGCTGGAAGCATTTGCCGCCGTCAGGCGGGGGCGGCCAGGTGCGCGGCTCCTGCTGGTCGGCGCTTCCGGCGAGCGATTCGACGTCGAGCGCCGCCTCGAGCGGCTCGGCCTTACCGAGGGGGTCGAGCGCCTGGACTACGTGCCCGAGCAGCGGATGTGGTCGCTGATGGCCGCGTGCGACGTGCTCGTGAACCTGCGCTACCCGACGATGGGCGAGACTTCCGGCTCCGTGATCCGGGCGCTGTCGCTCGGGAAGCCGGTGCTCGTGTCCGACGTCGGCTGGTTCGGCGAGCTGCCGGACGACGCCGTCCTGAAGGTGCCCGTCGACGAGCTCGAGGTGCGCGTGATCGAGGCCGCCCTGGGCGTCGCCGCCGAGCACGGCCCGTCGATCGGTGCTGCTGCGCGCGCCTATGTCGAGCGCGAGCACGCGTTGCCGAAGGTCGCCGACGCGTACGTGGCCGCACTCGAGCTCGCCGCCGGCGGCGCCGCCGTGGACGACGCGGTGCTCTGGCGGATCGCGGCAGCCGCCGCGGAGGTCGGGATCGACGATCCAGCCGCGCTCGCGCGTGCCGCGGTCGAATCCGGGATCGTCCGATGAGGCGCTGTCTTTCGTGCCAAGTGGACCCCACTGTGACTGCCACCAGCCATGTCCCCGCGGGGCGTGTGCCGACGAAGGAGATCGCCTGGTGAGCGCGGCAGCGGCCGTGCGCGCGCGCTCGGTCGCCGTCCCCGCCTGGGTCTGGCTGGCGGTCATCGTCGCGGCCTCCTCCGCCGTCCAGATCGCTCTCGGCAACCGCGTCGTCACGCCGTGGATCTGGGTCGACGAGCTGGTCTACTCGGAGCTCGGCAAGTCGCTCGGCGCGAACGGCCATCTGCTCGTCCGGGGCGTGTCGAGCAACGGCTACGGCTTCGTCTATCCCGCCCTGATCGCGCCCGCGTTCCGGCTCTTCAGCCCGGTGCCGGACGCCTACGCCGCGGCCAAGGCGATCAACGCGGTCGTGATGTCCCTCGCCGCCGTCCCGGCCTACTTCCTCGCACGGCGGCTCGTCGCGCCCGCGCTCGCGCTCGTCGCCGCGGGGCTCGCGCTGCTCGTGCCGTCGATGCTCTTCACCGGGATGCTGATGACCGAGAACGCGTTCTACCCGATCTTCCTGGCGACGTGTCTCGTGCTCGTGGCGACGCTCGAACGTCCCACGCCGTTGCGCCAGGTCGCGCTGCTCGCGCTGTGCGGCGTCGCCTACTCGACTCGCGCGCAGGCAATCGCGTTCGTGCCGGCCGTGCTGGTCGCCCCGATCTTGCACGGCTGGATCGAGCAGGATCTGAAGACGCGTCTGCGCCGGTACCTGCCGCTGTACGGGGTCGTCGTGGGAGCCGCCGTGCTCGCCCTCGCAGCCACGATCGCCCGCGGCCGCTCGCCGCTGTCACTGCTCGGTGCCTACCGCGCCGCCGTGGACAATGGGTACACCTTCGGCGGCGTCCTTCACTACCTCCTCTGGCACCTCGCCGAGCTGGATCTGTACGTGGGCGTCGTCCCGTTCGCCGCGCTCCTCGCGTTGTGGATCGCACCACGCAGCCTGAGCCCCGCCGCGCGCGCCTACGCGGCCGCGACGTTGCCCGTCGCCGCGATCTTCCTCGTCGAGGTCGCTGCGTTCGCGTCGACGGAGTCGATCAGGATCGAGGAACGCAACGACTTCTATCTGCTGCCGCTGCTGCTCATTCCGCTCGTCGCTCTCGCGGCGGAGGGGATCGTGCCGCGGAGCCGTCGCGCGCTCGTGGTCGCCGCGGCTGCCGCCGGCGTCCTTCCCGTCGCCCTGCCCTTCGCGAGGTTCGTAAACCCATCCGCAGTCTCCGACACGTTCGGGCTCCTGCCCTGGTGGTGGCTCCAGGATCAGGGGATCCACTTCGGCCCGCTTCGGGTCGTTGCGCTCGGCGTCGGTCTCGCCGCCGGCGCGACCTTCGTGCTCCTACCGCGCCGCTTCGCGCCGGCACTCGCCGGGCTCGTCGCCGTCTACTTCGTGCTGACGACGGCGGTGGTCGAGAACGGACGCCACGGCATCCACCACACGGCCGTCGGCAGCCTCTGGGCCGGCATCCGCGTCGCGCATCCGGACTGGATCGACCGCGCCGTCGGTCGCGATGTGCACGTGTCGTTCCTCTGGCACTACACCGGGGACACGCGTCCGCTCTGGAACAACGAGTTCTTCAATCGGAGCGTGCGCGACGTCTACACGGTCGACGGCCCGGATGCGGCGGACGGTGGCCTGCCGGAGACACCGGTGCATGAGCGCGCGGACGGGACGCTGGTCACCGCCGCGGGCAAGGTGCCGAGCGCCGGCTACGCGATCTCGTATGTCGACCTCGCGGGCAAGGCCGTGGCCCGCGACCCGCGCATCGGGCTCGTCGTCTATCGGGTCGGCGGGCCGCTGGTCATCCTGACGCGGGTCACGGGCCTCTTTCCCGATACCTGGTCCGGCCGCACGGTGACGTACCGGCGGCTCCGCTGCACCGGCGGACAACTCGCGGTCCGAGTCGGCACCGACGAGCACCTCTTCAGCGCCGACCAGTTCGTAACCGCGTCCGAGGGCGGCCGTGTCGTGGGCAGCATCGAGGTACCGCCGGCCGAGCAGCGGACGTTCCGCGTGCCGTTGCACCCGAACACGTCGGGCACGTGCCTGGTTCGGTTCCGGATGGCGCAACTCCGGTCGCCGGCCGGGGTGCAGCAGGGAAGCATCGACACGCGCAGGCTCGGCGCTCACTTCCTCGCCTTCGACTTCACCGCGTGAACGCATGAGGATCGTCTTCGACGTCAGTCCGCTGTCCCATGAGCGGACGGGCGTGAACAACTACATCCGCGGCTCGCTGGCCGGGCTCGCCGAGGTCGCGGGTGAGCGCGGGCAAGAGGTGGTCGCGTTCGCACCGACGTCACCCGCGGGCAGGCGCGTGATCCCGGAGGCGCTCGCCGGCATCGACGTCGAGTTGAAGCTCGTCGCGCTGCCGGGCGCCCACGGGTGGCGCACCGCCTGGTCGGTGCTCGGACGCCCCGCGGCGGAGCGCTGGCTGGGGCCGTTCGACGCGCTCCACTTCAGCGACTGGATGTATCCGCCTCAGCGCCGCGGCGTGCGCGCGACGACGATCCACGACCTCGTGCCGCTGCATCACCCGCAATGGACGACGAAGCGCACGCAGGCGATGCACGGGCGCAAGTACCGCAATGCCGCGCGCACGTGCGACGTCGTCTTCGCCAACTCGGCCTTCACCGCCGACGACTTCGCCGAGACCCTCGGCTATCCGCGCGACCGGGTGCTGGTCGCGAGCCCCGGCGTCGGCGCGGACTTCACCCCGGACGGCGAGGTCGCCGACCTCGGGGCGCCGTACCTGCTCACGGTCGCCACGCTCGAGCCTCGCAAGAACCTCGGCACGCTCGTCGACGCCTTCGCGCTGCTCGCGGAAGACGGCCTCTCGCTCGCCGTCGTCGGCGGGGCCGGCTGGGGCGAGCAGCCGCGGCTCGACCGACCCGGCATCGTGCGCCTCGGCCGCGTCGACGACGACGAGCTCGCCCGCCTCTACCGAGGCGCGGCAGCCGTCGTCTATCCGTCGCGGTACGAAGGGTTCGGGATGCCGATCACCGAGGCGATGGCCTCCGGCGCGCCCGTCGTCGCCTCCGCCCACCGCTCGTTGGACGAAGCCGCCGGTGACGCGACGGTGCGCGCCGATCCGGAGAGCCCGGAGGCGATCGCCGGCGCGATCCGCAACGCGCTGGCGCGTCGTGACGAGTTGCGCGAGCGGGGGCTCGCGCACGCGAGGCGCTTCTCGTGGCGACGGGTCGGCGAGATCTTCCTCGAAGGGTACGAGCGATTCGCGTAGCGCTCGACACGACCGCGCTGCGCCAGACGCGCGCAGGGACGGCCCGCTACGTGGCCGGTCTCCGCGCCCACCTCGACGTGGACGTCGTCGAGGTGTCGTTTCCGGCCACGTCGAGGCTGCGCGCCGTCACTGCGGACGCGCTCTGGTACCCGTTCCTCCGGGCGCCGCGCGGCGCCGACCTGCTGCACTGCCCGACCTTCCGCGGCCCGTTCCGGTCGCGGGTGCCGCTCGTCGTCACGGTGCACGACCTCGCGGTGCTGCGGCACCCGGAATGGTTCAACAGCTGGACGGCGTCGTACTCGCGGATCGCGGTTCCACGCGTGGTCGCCGCCGCCCACCGTCTGATCGCCGTCTCCGAGCACACGCGCCGAGAGCTGGAAGCGCTGCTCGACGTCGGCGACGCGAGGATCCGCGTCGTGCCGAACGCGGTCGAAGCCCCCTTCACACCGGACGGACCGCGCGCCGAGGGCGACTACGCCCTAGCGGTCGGGACGCTCGAGCCGCGCAAGAACCTGAACCGGATCGCCGAGGCCGTCGAGGGCGAGCTGCGGGTCGTCGGCGTGCGCGGCTGGGGCGGCGTCGAGCCACCTGCGAACGTGACGTGGCTCGGCGACGTGTCCGACGACGAGCTCGCCGCGCTCTATCGGGGCGCGCGCTGCCTCGTCTACGCGTCGCTCTACGAGGGCTTCGGGATCCCGGTCGCCGAGGCGCTCGCCTGCGGCTGCCCGATTGTCACGAGCTACGGCTCCGCGATGGAGGAGATCGCGGGCGCCGACGCGACCTACGTCGACCCTACGGACGTCGAGTCGATCCGGGAGGGAATCGGGCGGGCCTTCGCGCCGGCGCCGCGGCGGATCGCGAGCTGGCACGAGGTCGCCGCCCGGACGCGTGCCGTCTACGAGGAGCTCGCGTGATCGTGATCGACGCCGACGTGCTCGGCCGCAACCGCACGGGGGAGGAGACCTACGTCCTCAACCTGCTGCGGCAGCTCCCCGTCGTCGCACCCGACCTCCAGTTCGCCGCCGTGACGCGGCATCCGGAGCTCGTCCCCGACGGCGTCGAGCCGATCGAGTTGCCCGCGCGCTTCCAGGAGGCGCGCATGGCGTGGTCGCTGCCACGCCTGCTGCGCCGGCTTCGGCCGCAGGCGGCGCACTTCCAGCATGCCCTGCCCCTGGCCTGGCACGGCCCCTCGGTCGTGACCGTGCACGACCTGCACTTCGAGCGCGATCCGGGCGTGATGGGACCGCTCGACCGCCTCACTTTCAAGACGTTCGTGCCGCGGGCCGTGCGGCGCGCCGACCACGTGATCGCCGTCTCGGAGCGCACGAAGCGCGACGTGGTCGAGCTCTACGGGATCGCACCGGGGAAGGTGACGGTGACACCGCACGGCGTCGACCCCGCCTTCGCGCCCGGCGATGCCGAGGGCAGTGGCTTCGTCCTCTTCGTCGGCGCGATCCAGGCGCGCAAGGACCCGCTCGCCGCCGCCGACGCGGCGGCGGCTGTCGGCTTGCCCCTGGTCGTCGTCGGGCCCGAGAAGGAGCCGGGGCTCGCGAACGAGCTGCGGGCCCGCGGCGCCGACCTGCGCGGCTGGGTCGACCAGCAGGAGCTCGCGCGGTTGTATCGCTGCGCTGCCGCCCTCGTCCTGCCGTCCCGCTTCGAGGGGTTCGGCGTGCCGGTGCTCGAGGCGATGGCGAGTGGGACTCCGGTCGTGCTTTCCGACGACGCGGCCCTGCACGAGGTCGCCGGCGACGCCGGCGTCTATGCCGACCACGGCGACTTCGGGGCGGCCCTGCGGAGGGCCCTCGACGACCGCGCGCGCTGGTCGGCCAAGGGGCTCGAGCGGGCGGCGGCGTTCTCGTGGGAGGAATCGGCCCGCCGCACGGCCGGCGTCTATCGGCAGGTGCTCGCGTGACCGTCGCAGCGGTCGTCGTCTCGCACGGCCACCCGCGCGAGCTCGAGGACTCGCTGCCTGCGCTGCGCGCGCAGGTCGACGAGCTCGTCGTGATTGCGAACGTCCCTGGCTCTGTCCCGAACGGCGTCGACGCGATCCACAACCCGTCGCCGCTCGGGTTCGGCGCCAACGTCAACCTCGGCGCGGCAATGACGAGTGCCGAATACGTGCTTTCTGCCAATCCCGACGCGATTCCCGAGACCGGCGCGGTCGCGGCGCTGCACGACTTCATGGCCGCGCACCCGCGCTGCGGCATCGCCGGGCCTCGGATGGTGTTCCCCGACGGCACGTGGCAGCCGTCGCGGCGCCGCTTCCCGACCGTCGCCGGCACGATCGTGCGCCGCACGCCGCTTCGGCTCGTCTTCCCGCAGCGCCGTCACTACCACCTCGACGAGGCACGCCCCGAGGAGCCGGTGCCAGCGGACTGGATGCTCGGTGGCTTCCTGATGCTGCGCCGCGCCATGCTCGACGAGCTCGGAGGCTTCGACGAGGGCTTCCGGCTCTACGGCGAGGACATCGACCTCGCCTACCGTGCGATGCAGGCCGGCTGGGAGCGCTGGTACGTGCCGCAGGCGGTCGTCCGCCACGAGCACAAGGCGGAGACCGACAAGCGCTGGCTCACGCGCCGCACCCTGTGGCACTGGCACGGGATCGCGCGGTTCGTGCGGAAGCATCCTGAGCGGCTGCTCCCGCGTTAGCGACGCGTCGGGTCGAACGCGAACCCGACCTGGGCGCTCAGCTGCCGCTGGTCGAACGCCGACGGCTGGAAGGTTCCGACGGCCGTGACGTCGATGCGGAACGGTCCCCGCACGGGGATTCGGATGGAGAGCGTGTCGCACGGCGTCGAGCGGACGACGACCCGGCGCAGCGCGAGGAGCCGCCCCCCGAGGGGCTGTGCATCGGCGTTCAGGTGGAGCCGCGTCACCCTGATCGTGATCCGCGAACGTGGGTAGCCGCCGCACGCGGCGGCGCGCGACAGCGTCACGACCGCCGTCCCCCGATTCGCTCCCGCGGACGCGAACCGGTAGTACCACGCGCTCGTCGACATCCATCCGTCCGGCGACACGTTCCCCTGTGCGTCCGCGATCCGAATCGGGTGCGCGACGCGGAAGAGACGCAGACCGCCGGCAGTCTCCTGGAGGTGGCCGACGGGGTCGACTCCGGGCCCCGCGACGATCCAACTCAGCGGCAGTTGCGGATCGACGGCGCCCGTCAGGTCGAGGTAGTTCGGTGTGGTCGCCGGGCCCGGGCCCCGTGCGCTCGAATCGACTGACCAGACGTCGCCGATCGACTGATTCCAGAACTCGAGCGACCAGAACGCGTTCGAGCCGCCAATCCCCTGCCCGATGAACATCGTGCGAGCCCGGCCGGTCACGCGATCGATCCAGTCCGGTGGGGTCACGAGGACGCTGCGGAAGCTGGCGGAGAACGAGTTCGACGAGTTGGCCGCGGTGATCTCGCCGGTGAGATTCCAGCCGATGATCGCCGCGGCCAGCAGCGCTCCGACAGCGGCGCCCGCGCGGCGGAAGCTGCCGCGACGTCGTGCAGCCTCCCGTAGAACGACGATGAGGACGGACCCGGCGAGGATGCCGAACAGCAAACGGCGCGCGTCCGTCGTCGTGAAGTACCACGTGCGATTCAGCCACTGGAGAATCGACAGGCCCGGCGCGTCCGAGTAGAAGTGCTCGGTGTTGTGGTACGGCGTCGTGTCGAGCAGGTAGGAGACGGCCGCCGCAGAGACGACGGTCGCGACAACGCGGGTGCGGCCGAAGAGCAGCCACCGGGCTGTGACGGCGAAGAACACCGGCGAGAGATAGATGAGGTTCCGTTCCTCGACCCGGATCGCGAATACGGTCGCGAGGTAGGAGGCCTTGACTGCCGTGTAGACGCCGAAGGCCATGACTGTGCCGACGAGCGTCGCGGCGAGGGCCCGTTCGTCTGCGGAGCGAAATCGCGCACCGCCGAGCCACATCAAGGCAATGAACACAGGGAGGACACCCACGCCGATCGCGAAGGCGCCGAACGCCCACAGGCCGTAGGTGAACGCGCGGTGGTGGAAGTGCGTGCCGATCTGCCATGAGTACGAGTTCTGGCTCATGAGCACCCCGAGCACGATTGCGACCCCGACGCACAGGACAGCGGCGCCGATCCGCTCCTGCACCGACCAGCAGCGGATCAGCTTTCGCCCGCGCGGGCTCGTCGCCGCCGTCAGAATGGTGGCGAGCAACGCGCCCGGGACGAGGACGCCGAGCTCCGACCTGACGAGAGGTGCGATCACGACCGCCGCGGCCGCGACGGCGATGGAGGCACGCGACGGAGCACGGAGCGCGCGCGCGATCAGCCAGAGGGCGAGCGTCGACCAGAAGTAGGCGAGGGGCTCGGGGATGATCAGCCCGGTGTAGACGATGGCGGGGATCGCCGCCGTCGCGACGCCGCAAGCGATCGAAGCGGCTCGAGACGCAAACAGGCGCGCAAGCGCGTACGCGGGGAAGAGCGACGCGGTCATCAGCGCTGCGTTCACGTACTTGATCGCGCCGTACGCCCGTGCGGTTGCGCCGAGCCACCAGGACGGGGCGATCACGTATGCGTAGAGCGACGTGGCCGACGCTCGGTGGAGGCGGAGCTCAGGGACGCCGTGGTGGGCGATGCCTCGCGAAAGCCCCGACCACTCGAGTTCGTCCGTAAAGAGCCACGGCGTCGAGTGCTTCGTCGTCTGCCACGCGTACAGGACGAGGAGCACCACGTACGCGACGACGAGCGGGTACGCGGTCAAGGTCCGGTCGAGCCACGACCGGCCGTCGCGCGCGGGAACCTCGGTCATCGTGACGGGGTAGCCAGGACGACGCGAGGGTCGACGTCGGCGTCACGCCTGACGAACCGGCACGTCACTTCACGTGAGGCACAGGCGCGCACGATCCCCTCCAGTCGCTCCGGTGGCGCATCCGGGATCGTCACGAAGACGGCGTCAGGCGCCAGGCGTTCGAGCAGCGGCTCGATCGAGGCGATGCCGCCCGCGACGCGGACGCCGCTGAGGCGGCGGCCGCGCAGTGCCGGGTCGTCATCGACGAAGGCGACGACCCGTTCGCCGGGCGTCTCGCGCAGTTCGCGGAGAAGGCTGCGGCCTGTGCGGCCCGCGCCGACGATCAGGACGCGGCGGTTGGTGCGGTGGCGAGCGATCTCGAGCCCGCGCAGGATCGCCCGCTCAGCGAAGCGCGCCGCGACGATCGCGAGCGAGCAGACCAGGAAGTCGATCACGAAGACGCTGCGCGAGAAGTCGCCGAGCGCCCCCTGCGTCAGCACGACGATGCCGAGCGCTGCGACACTCGAGCTGCCGATCGCCACGAACGCGCGGAGCACGTCGCGCGAGCCCGCGTACCGCCAGACACCCGCGTACATCCCCAGCAGGAGGAGCGCCACGTAGCGGCAGAGGAGGAGCACCGGGAGTGTCAGGAGGAAGAAGTGCCGCTGGTTGAGCGTGCCGATCCCGTCGAACCGCAGCAGGTACGCCGCGAGAAACGACGCCGAGATCAGCGCACCGTCGACGATCACCTCGGCGATGCGTCGGCTGAACGCGAAGACGGGTCTGCGCTCCTGCGTCCGATCGACGTCAGCGAGGAAGCTCCCGAACTGGATCAGCAGGGCGAAGGTGACCAGCACGCCGAGCGCCGCGACTCGGCCGTTGTCGAACGCTTGGTAGGCGAGACTTGTCGCGCCGAGCGCAGCCGACATCAGGGCGAGGAGCACGACGGCGCCCGTCTCGGAGACGCCGAGCGAGACGAGGCGGTGTGAGCTGTGGTCGTGGCCGCCCTGCGACACCGGGCGGCCGTCGATGAGCCGCACGATCGTCACGAGGGTCGTGTCGAGAATCGGAACGGCGAGCACGAGCACCGGCAGCACGACCGTCGCCACTGTCGACGACGCGACCGTGTAACTCGACGCGAGCCCGAGCGCCGCGAGCGTGAACCCGATCAGCTGCGAGCCGCTGTCGCCCATCCACGCGATGGCCGAGCGGCCCGGTCGCAGGTTGAACGGCAGGAATGCGGCGACCGCCAGCGCGAGCGAGAGCGAGACGCAGAGCACGAGCTCGGACGAGTGGTGCAGCGCCGCGGCCGAGGCGAAGAAGGCAGCCGAGATGACGGCGAGGCTGCCTGCGAGGCCGTCCATGTTGTCGAGCAGGTTGAACGCGTTTGTCATGCCGACCAGCCAGAGGAGGCCGAGGGGGATTGCGACGAGGGGCGTGTGGACGATCTGGACGGCTGTCCCCGTGACCATCACGATCGCAGCCGCCGCGAACTGCGCGAGGAGCTTGAGGGCAGGCGGCATCGACCAGAGGTCGTCGGCCAGGCCGGCGAGGAAGAGGAGACTTGCGCCCGCGTAGATGCCGACCAGCTGCGTCGACGCGGTCAGCGGTCCCACGAGGACTGCGAGCCAGACGCCGAGGGCGAAACCGAGATAGATGCCGATGCCGCCGATCAGCGGCGTCGGGGCCGACTGCCAGCGCGTCGACTCGGGCGTCCGCCTCAGCCGGCGCGCGATCGGCGAGCGGAGCAGGAAGAAGACGGCTAGAGCAGCAGCGGGGAAAGCGGCGACGGCCGCGAGGGTGCTCACGTGGGTCGAGGGTAGTGGAGCGGTGTTAGGGCGGTGTTTGCCTGAGCCAACCGTCCCTAGACTAGAGCGTGCCGATGACGGTCTACGCCGATCTGCTGCGCTACCGCGAGCTCTTCGCCAACCTCTTCCGCCGGGATTTCCAGGCGAAGTACAAGGGCTCGCTCCTCGGCGTCGCCTGGTCGCTCCTGAATCCGCTCGTGCTGCTCGGTGTCTATCTCGTCGTCTTCGGGCTGCTGTGGAACGGCGGGACGATCCGCCATTACCCGCTCTACCTGCTCGCGGGGCTCTCCTGCTGGATCTTCTTCGCCACATCGCTGCAGGCGTCGTCCCGGTCGCTCGTCGACTCCGCCGAGCTGATCAAGAAAGTGCGCTTCCCGCGTCAGCTCGTCCCGTTCTCGAGCGTGGCGACCCAGGCGGTGACCTTCGCGGTGATGGTCGGGATCCTGGTCGTGCTCTCGCTCGTCTTCATCCCCGAAGCGCGCTCGACGGTGTGGCTCGCGATCCCGCTCGCACTGCTCTTCGCAGGTCTCGTCGCCGGCGTCGGGCTGCTCGTTGCCTGCCTGAACGTGATCTTCCGGGACGTCGAGCACATTGTCGCGGCGGCGCTTCTGCCGTGGTTCTTCATGACGCCGATCCTCTGGCGATTCGCTCAGTTGCCGGCGCGCGTCCAGCGCCACCACCTGCTGCTCGATGTGCTGCGCTGGGGGAATCCGGTCGCACCGCCGATCTACGCGGTCCGCGACGCGCTCTGGCTGGGCCACGCACCGCGGCTCGCCGACGTCGTCTACCTCGTCGTCGCAGCCGCCGTCGCCCTCGCGCTCGGCGCGGGCGTGTTCCGTGCCGTCGACGACCGGATCGCAGTCGAGTTGTAGTCCCAGTGCTAGGCCGTGCTCCGCACGCGCAGCACGGCGCGGCCGTCGTAGACCCAGGGCTCGTCGGTCGGGGCGGCGTAGGCGGGCAGCCCGGCGATGTCCTCGAGCCGCTCGAGCTCGATGCCCGGCAGCACCGAGGGGCAGAGCAGCGCGCCGGCGAATCCGGGGACGCGCCCTGACCCCGGCGCGTAGGCGGCCAGCGCGCGCGGCCGGCGGTGCAGCGCGCCGTCGGCCCACTCGATCGCTCCGCCGACGACGGCGTATCCCTCGGCGTGGGCCGCACGCACCCGCTCGCGCCACTCACCGGACGGCTCCACGTTGGGAGGCAGGCTCGCATGCGGCTCGCCCTCGCGTGGTCGCACCTCGACGTCATGGGCGAGCATCGCGCTTCCGAGCTCGGAGAACCACGCGCGCCGCTCCGCCACCAGGTCGAACGCGAGCCGGTAGCGTCCGGGCGGGATCGGGGCGCGGACGCCCGCCGCGACGGTCCCGCGCTCGCCCGGCGCGAAGCGCGGCGCGGACGTGCGCTCGCCGTCCCAGACGATCGGGTTGTCGCGGTCGTCGAGCCAGTGGTAGGCGAGAAAGATGCCGTCGCCCCAGGCGATCGACCCGGCATTCTCGAGCTCGACGTGCACGACCTCGCGCGCGCCGGCCTGCGGAGCAGGAGCCGGTGGCGCACCCCAGGTGACGGCGAGCGGTCCCTTCGACACGACACGGCTAGCCTAGAGGCTTGGATTCGCTGCTTGTCAGGGCCGCCCGGCGCGAGCGGGTGGAGCGCACACCGGTCTGGTTCATGCGCCAGGCGGGCCGCTCGCTGCCGGAGTACCGCGCGATCCGCGAGCGTCACTCCTTCTGGGAGGTGGCGAACACTCCGGAGCTCTGCGCGCAGGTGACGCTGCAGCCGGTGCGGCGCCACGGTGTCGACGCGGCCGTGATGTTCGCCGACATCATGACTCCCGTCCTGGGCATGGGCCTCGACGTGCAGCTCGTCGAGGGCGTCGGTCCGGTGGTCGAGGCGCCGGTGCGGACGCTGGCCGACGTCGAGCGCCTGCGGGCGCCCGATCCCGACCAGGCGTTCGCGCCCCTCCTCGAGGCGATCAGGATCGTCCGACGGGAGCTCGCGCCCGAGCAGGAGGTGGTCGGCTTCTGCGGCGGACCGTTCACCGTCGCCGGCTATCTCGTCGAAGGCAAGCCGTCGCGCGAGTTCACCCTCGTGAAGGCGCTCATGTACTCCGAGCCTGAGGTCTGGCATGCGCTCATGCAGAAGCTCGCCGACTGCTTCGGCTCGTACGTTGCCGCGCAGGCGCGCGTGGGCGCAGGCGTCGTCCAGCTCTTCGACTCGTGGGTCGGCGCGCTCTCTCCGGCCGACTACGAGGAGTTCGTCGAGCCGTGGTCGGCGCAGATCCTCGCCGCCGCGGGCGTGCCGACGATCCACTTCGGCACGGGCGCGTCCACTCTCTTGCCCGCGCTGGCGCGGGCGGGCGGCGACGTGATCGGCCTGGACTGGCGAATCGCGCTCGACGACGGCTGGGCCGTCGTCGGCGATGAGCGCGGCGTGCAGGGCAACCTCGATCCGGCCGTGCTGCTCGGGCCGTGGGAGCGCGTCGAGTCCGCCGCTCGCGACGTGATCGACCGCGCCGCGGGCCGCCCGGGCCACATCTTCAACCTCGGGCACGGCGTGCTGCCGCGCACCGATCCCGACCGGATCACGCGCCTCACCGAGCTCGTCCAGGCCACCACAGTGGCGACCCGTGTCTGAGCTCGCGGCCGGTGCGATGCGCGACACCGCGGTGATCCTGATGGCGTACGGATCGCCCGAGCGCATCGCCGACGTGCCTGCGTACTACGCCGACATCCGCGGGGGTCGTCCGATCGCGCCGGAAAACCTCGAGGATCTCGTTGCCCGCTACCGTCGCCTCGGGATCGAGGATGCGAATCCGCTGAACGCGATCACGGAGGCGACGCGCGCGGCGCTCGAGCGCGAGGTCGGTGTGCCCGTCCACACGGGCATGAAGCATTGGACGCCGCGGATCGCCGAGGCCGTCGACGCAGCGCTCGCGAC
>JALYLO010000450.1 GCA_030774175.1 Actinomycetota bacterium | reverse complement strand
GAGCTATGTAGGAACAGTCGTCTCACGGGGCGAGCAGATCGGCTGAGGGCGACGGCCAGCCGACCAACCGTCTCGCCAACGTCAGTGGTCGTCCCGGGGCAGGATCGCCTAACGGGACGGCCGACGCCGCCAGACGGCCGCTGACACCGAGTCGGTCGATGAGCTTTACCTGACCTCCAGCGCTAACGAACGCCAGCACGCTGCCGTGACATCACCGGGACAACACCAACTGCAAGCAACACGCTTGTCACGTCCAAGAAGCGCAGCGGCACCGTGAGTACCACGAGAGGCAATCACGCATGAGGAATGAGCGTCCAAGCGGGCTTCGACGGCCCCGAAACGGCCCGAACACGGGCTCGAGCTGCGAACCAGGCCCGGAGCAGCGGTCCTCTACATACCCATCGCGTGGTAGCCGCTGTCGACGTACAGCGTCGTTCCGGTGACGTTCCGGGCGCCGTCGCCGAGCAGGTAGGCGGCCGCGGCGCCGACGTCGTCGGCGTCCACGTGGCGGTGCAGCGGCGAGCGCTCCTCGACGATCGACTCCATCGTCGGAAAGCCGGCGATCGAGCGGGCCGCGAGGGTGCGCACCGGCCCGGCCGAGATCGCGTTGACGCGGATGTTCTTCGCACCGAGGTCCCAGGCGAGGTACTTGACAGAGGAGTCGAGCGTCGCCTTCGCGACGCCCATCACGTTGTAGTGCGGCACCGCGCGCTCGCCGCCGAGGTAGGTCATCGTCAGCACTGAGCCGCCGCCGGCGGCCTCCATGAGCGGCTCGGCCGCGCGGGTCGCGGCGACGAGCGAGTAGGCGCTCACGTCGATCGCCATCCAGAAGCGGTCGCGCGGTGTGTCCGTGAAGCGTCCCTCGAGGTCCTCCGCGGCCGCGAACGCAACCGAGTGCACGAGGATGTCCAGCTCACCGCCGAAGACGGCGCCGACCTCGCCGAAGACCCGGTCGATCGCGGCGTCGTCGCGCACGTCGAGCTCGGTGACGAGGTTTCCGCCCACCGAATCCGCGAGCTCGCGGACGTTCTTCTCGATCCGCTCGCCCTGGAAGGTGAAGGCGAGCTTGGCTCCCCCGTCTGCCAGCCGCCGGGCGATCGCCCACGCGATCGACCGTTTGTTGGCGACGCCAAGGACGAGTGCGCGCTTGCCCTGGAACATCGAGGGCGACTCTAACTTGCGTCGGCTACTGTGCGGAACCTTGCGTCGCGTGCTGATCGTCCTGGGGGTCCTTGCATTGCTCGCGGCGACAGCCGCGTCCGGGGCGCTGCAGCCGGTGCGGCGCGACCTGCGCGAGACGGGGCAGCCCCGGGTGCGCGCCGGCGTGATCCAGGTTCCGAGCGCACGACGCCGCGGAGTGACCCGCGTGATCGTCCGGCTCGCGACGCCGCCTCTCGCTGCCTGGAACGGCAGCCGGTCGACCGCCTCGGCATCCTCCGCCCGCCGGTTCGACCTGCAGAGCGCCACGGCCCGGGCGTATCTCGCCCGCCTCGCGCGCCTCCAGGACGCGGCGGCCTCGCAGGTGCGGGCGGCGATCCCGCAGGCGCGGATCCAGGAGCGGTTCTCGATTCTGCTCGACGGAATCACCGTCCAGCTACCCGCGCGGTCGCTGCCGAAGCTGCTGCGCCTGCGGGCCGTGGACAAGATCTACCCGAGCCTGACCTACACGCAGACGATGGACCGCGGCCCGTCGGTGATCCACGCAGGCGAACTGCAGGCGGCGACCGGCGACAAGGGCCAGGGGATCAAGATCGGAGTCGTCGACACCGGCGTCGATCCGTCGAGCCCGTTCCTGAACGCTGCCGGCTTCTCGTATCCGGCCGGCTTCCCGAAGGGCGACACGAAGCTGGCGACCGCGAAGGTGATCGTCGCGAAGGTCTTCCCGGGGCCGGTGCGCGATGCGTTGAGCAACAAGGCATTCGACCCGCACGAGCCGCACGGCACGCACGTCTCCGGCATCGCGGCGGGCGACGAGGGCACGAACGCGCCTGCAGGCCGCGACCACCCGGCAACGGCAAACCTCTCCGGCGTCGCCCCGCGCGCGTGGATCGGCAACTACCGCGTCTTCACCGTCCCGACCCCGCTCGGCCATCAGGCGAACACGCCGGAGATCGTCCACGCGTTCGAGGCCGCCGTCGCGGACGGGATGAACGTGATCAACTTCTCGGGCGGCGGCCCCGAGACCGATCCGGCGAACGACGCGATGAACGAGGCCGTGCGCAACACCGCGCTCGCCGGCGTGGTGCCCGTGATCGCCGCGGGCAACGACCGCGAGGATTTCGGCCTCGGCTCGGCAGGGTCGCCGGGAACCGCACCAGATGCGATCTCGGTCGCCGCCGTCTCGAACTCGCACGTCTTCGCCCCGGCGCTCAGCGTCGTCGGCGGGCCCCCGTCACTCGGCGCGATCCCGATCCAGGGCGCGGGCGGCCAGAAGCTGCCCGGCGGCTGGGCAACGCTCGACCAGACGCTCGTCGACGTCACGACCGTGCTCGGCACCGATGGCAAGCCGGTCGAGGCGCACCTCTGCGGCCCCGCGACCGATCCGAACACGGGGCTCGGCACCCTGCCGAAGGGCTCGCTGACCGGCAAGGTCGTGCTCGTCTCGCGCGGCCTCTGCGCGTTCGTGTCGAAGGCCGAGCGGGCGAGACTCGACGGCGCGATCGGAATCATCCTCGTCGACAACCGCTTCGGCGAGGCGAATCCCGTTCCGATCCGGCTGCCGATCCCGGCCGGGATGATCTCCGACCTCGACGGCCAGCACCTGCGGGCCTTCCTGGCGGCCAACGGGGGCAGGGCCGCGATTCGCGTCTCCTCCGACATCCAGGAGCTCGGGACGGGCCGCGGCGGGGTGATCACGAGCTTCTCCTCCGCCGGCCCGACCGACTTCGGGCACGACCTCAAGCCCGACGTCTCGGCCCCGGGGCTCGACGTCCTCTCCTCGACCCCGCCGCTGACCACGGGCTCGACGTTCTCGGTCTTCGCCGGCACCTCGATGGCGACCCCCCACGTCGCCGGCGCGGCCGCGCTCCTGCTCCAGCAGCATCCGACGTGGTCGTCGTGGCAGGTGAAGTCGGCGCTGATGTCGACGGCGGGCTCCGCCTGGGGCGACACCGCCCGCACGCAGGAAGCGCCGGTGCTGCTCGAGGGCGCAGGCCTCGCGAATGCGCTCGGCGCGGACAACCCGAAGGTCTTCACCGACCCGCAGTCCCTCTCGTTCGAGCGCATCGACGTCTCGACCGGCGCACAGCGCAAGTCGATGCTGCTGACGGTGTCCGACGCAGGCAACGGCGCGGGGACGTGGACGGTGTCGCTCGCGCCGCAGTCGCAGACCTCGGGAGTCACGATCGACCTGCCCGGCAGCGTCACGATCGCGCCGGGCGGCGACGTCGCGATTCCCGTCGTCGTCCGCGCCGCCGCGACTGCCGCCACCGGCGAGAACTTCGGTTTCGTCGTCATCTCCGGGAGCGGCGTCCAGCGCCGCGTCCCCTACGCGTTCCTGGTCGAGCGGCCGGCGCTCCGCACGCTGAAGGCGGTGGCGTTGAAGAAGCTCCAGACGGGAGACACGGCGGGAGGCACGAGCCTCGTCTCGACGTACTGCTGCCCGTCCGAACCGTTCGGGCCGCCGCCGGACTACATCGGCGCGCCCATGAATGAAGACGGCTCCGAGCACCTCTACTTCACCGAGATCAACGAGCCCGTCGTCAACTTCGGCGTCTCCGTGCTGGCAGCCACCCCCGGCGCGCTGATCGATCCGTTCGTGCTCGGCTCGCCGGACGAAAACGACGTGCAGGGCTATGCAGGCACGCCAACCGACGTGAACGCGCTGACCTTCGACGCGAACGTCGACATCGGCGCCGCAGGCGCCCAGTTCCCGCGCCTGCAGCGCTTCTACGTCGCCGTCGACTCGCGGGCCGACCCCTTCACGGACAAGCCGCTCAAGGGGAAGTACCTGCTGAACGCCTGGGCAAACGACCTGACACCTCCGCTCGTGCGTGTGCTGACCACCCGCGTCACCGCGGGCCGCCCGCTGATCGTCGCGCAGGCCGTCGACCTCGGCTCCGGGGTCGACCCGCTCTCGCTGGTGATCAACTACAACAAGGCGCTCGTCGGCGCGGCGGCGTACGACCCGGTGACCGGGCTGATCGTGTTCGGCATCCCGCGCGCGGCGCCGAAATTCAAACCCGGCAAGACGAACGCGCTCGTGCTCGCCTCCGACTACCAGGAGTCGAAGAACATCAACACGGTCGGCAACGACCTCTATCCGAACACGACGTTCAGACGCACGAAGATCAGGGTCGTGAACGGCCCGACGCTCACCTGGATCGAGCCCCCAGCGCACGTCTGCGCTCTGAAGAGTGATCGCCTCGTCGCGGTCGGCGGCTCGAACAAGAAGGTGAAGGAAGTCGTTTTCCGCGACGACGGCAAGCGCATCGCGACCGACAAGAGCGGCCCCGGCGGCGTCTACACCGTGACCTGGAAGACGGCCGGCCGCAAGAAAGGCGTCCACCACCTGACGGCGACGCTTCGCGATTCCGGCGGCCGCACGGCGGCGGCCGGCCGGCAGTTGAAGATCTGCAAGTAGCGGTCGTCAGCGGCGCATCCTCCGGCATCGGCGCCGAACTGATTCGCACGCTCCGCGCGCGCGGCTGGCAGACGGTCGGCCTGTCGCGCCGCCCGTCCGAGGCCGATGAGCACGAGGAGTGCGACGTCGCCGACCGCAGGTCGGTCGAGCACGCCGCGCAGCGAGTGCTCGAGCGTCATCCGAGCATCGACCTGCTCGTGAACAACGCGGGCGTCGCTCCCGGCGGCAGCTTCCTGAAGGCAGGCCCCGACCGGATCGAGCAGGTGATCCGCACGAACTACCTCGGCTCGGTCTGGGTGACGCTGGCCTTCCTGCCCGGGCTCGCACCGGGATCGCACCTCGTCAACGTCGTCTCGGTTGCGGGCATGGTGGCCGGCGGCCCCTACTCCGCGTCGAAGCACGCACAGCTCGCGTTCTCGCGTTCGCTGGCGGTGGAGCTCGCGCCGCGCGGCATCTCGGTGCACACCGTCAACCCGGGCTTCGTGGAAACCCCGGGCTTCCAGCTGCGGCAGCGCTTCGGTCCCCTGCTTGGCCGCCTCGTCATCGACCCGCCGCTGGTTGTCGAGCGGCTGCTCGGCGCCGTCGCGAGCGACAAGCGGGAAATCATGGTGCCACGCTGGTACCGCCCGGCGGCCTGGGTGCAGGCGCTCGCCCCCGGCGCCGTCGCCCGGCTGCGTGCCCGCTCCCGATCAAGCTCTAGATCCGGCTGAGGACATACCAGCCGACGACGGCCTCGTAGCCGCTCGGCGCGAGCCGCTCTGCC